>CANGFK010000081.1 GCA_947452925.1 Chitinophagaceae bacterium
CTACATTTATTAAATCATATTGTTTGTGCGTACCTACAAATCTTATAAACATCGTTCTTGTTCTAAATATTATTCGGGCGATGAGTCTGCAATCATTCCCTTTAATGTTAAATACAAATAACCCATCGCCAACGGCATCAACCGAGTTAAATTCTGCCTTAATATCATTAAACCCCTTCCAATCAGAACATTAGTAACGACCAGTCCATGACGAGAGTCATTAACTAGACTTCGAGACATTCATGGACCATGTGGTGGGTACCTGACATTCAAGGGCCAGTTGGTTGGACTAATTGGGGGCAGTAGATTCTAATGAGTTGGATAGCTGGATTTTAGATGGTTAATTTCTTCGAAGTGTCTGTCTGATGTCAATAGTGTCAGATTATATTGAATTGCGATAGCGGCAATCCAAACATCGTTAGTAGGTATAGGCTTACCAAGTTTATATAAATCGGCAATTAATTCCCCATAAATTGCTGCCGTTTCACCATCTACATTCAAGATGGTAGTTAACTTCAAAAAGTCATTTAATCTTTTCAAGTGTTTTTCTCTATTTGATACCCTGTTAATACCAGTGTATAGTTCTCCTAAGGCAATGGAGGATATATATATGTCGGGAAGTTTGTATAAGTAATCGGCTATTTCTTGGTTTCCTTTAAATACTTCAATAACGATATTGGTATCTACTAAAAAGTTATTTCCAATCATTGGTATTTATTGTTTCGCAGGTTTCATTAATTGCTTTCGTTATTTCATCAGCTTCATTTGGGGTAATGATACCCACAAAATCATAAATGCTAGCCGCCTTTGGTCTTTTAATGCTTTGTTTGTGTAACCCTTGCAGAACGGTTTCAAGCTTTATAAGTGTTGTTTCTTTATCAACTTTCAATATTGCTTGTATCAAGTTTATTTTTCTTATTTCCGTTTGCATCATGCAGTGTTTTGCAAACAAATTTACCTAAGTTTTCAATACATAGCAATAATAAAAACAATTTAACCAATTCTACCTTTAGTAACGGACAGTCCATGACGGGAATCACTAGGCTTCGAGACATTCATGGACTAGATGGTAACCCGACATTCATGAGCTAGTGGGGCATATTCCAGTTAAAAACTGGTTTGATTAAAAGGAACAAGTGACCAGCTATTGCTGAACACTTGCTCCAGTGGATTAGTTGTTAGTTGTTAGTGATTAGTGATCAGTGTGAAGCACTAGGGGGTGTATAAAACAGCGAACACCTCTGTCTTCTTTATCAAATTTTAGTGAATCTAAGTACATGAAAGGATTCATGAACTAGATTCAGACATTTATGGACTAGATGGTATAGCTTGCACCACAATTTAACTATCAACTCAATGGAACTTCATACTAAACTAAGGGTATTCAGGATAAATTTTATTGAAGGTTGTTTGAGAAACAACAAGCTAGACTATACTAAGGAAATGATATTACAAGACCTTAATGAGTCTATCTCCAAAGAGTTTGATAACGACAAGCAAATAGCAAGCAGAACTTTTAATGACGACTGGAAGTATATAAAAGACGCATTAGAAGATAATGGGTTTTCACTTAACAGTTGGAAAAAGGGAAAGCAAGTTTACTACCGGTACAGCGATGTTGATTTTTCCATCAACGATGCCTCTTTAACCAAAAAGGAAATCGGCAAGTTGGTTGATGCGGTAAAACTATTGCAGCAAATAAAAGGTGTAGACCTAAATGAAGAGCTAACTGAAATAGTACAAAAACTAGATTCCCAGATAAAATATCATCGTAACAAAGAAATATCTGCAATAAGTTTTCAACAGACACAGGCGGCAGAGGGTTTTCAGTTTGTTGATGATTTGTACGAGGCAATTGTAGAACAAAATGTATTAGATATAACCTACCAACCTTTTAATCAAGATGCAGAAACTAAAACAATACACCCTTATCATTTAAGACAATACAATAATAGATGGTTTCTATTTGGATATGATGAGATTAGAAAAACAATTTCTACGCTAGCCTTGGATCGTTTTATTAAGAAGCCTAAGGCTATACACAAAGCCTATCAATCTGCGGAAGGGCTATTTGATGCGGCTAGCCATTTTAAGAATATTATTGGGGTAACCCGTTTTGAAGACGCACCTGTGGAAGAAATAAAATTGATATTTGCGAGCAAACGTGCACCCTATATTATTACTAAGCCCATACATGAAACACAGAAACCCAATCTGTTACAGGATGGAAGTTTAGAAGTGACCCTTCAATTAAGTATTAATAACGAATTAAAGCAATTGATACTAAGCTTTGGGGCAGATGTAAAGGTGATTGCCCCCGAATCTTTGAAAATATTTGTAAGAGAGCAAACAGAAATGGTTTTAAGGCAACTTACTTAGTGTAAGCCTTTCGTTAATGGCTTCTTCTACAATCTCACAATAGTCATTGAATAAAATATTATCAATATTAAAGCCAGCTTCCGTTGCAACTTCTGGAAGAAATTGCTTAAAAACCAGGTATTCTGCAATTATTATTTCACTACCAACTATTGTAGAACGTCTGGTAGCCGTTTTCAACCAATCTCTGGTTTCTCTTATTACAGTGGTTTCCTCGTTATTGTGGGCTTTGGTATCTATTCCATTTAAGTCTGAGATGTATTTTTGGTATTGGTATTTTTCTTTTTCAAAAACAAGTGCTTTTTTATTGTTTTGTATTTTGTCCCCAAATCTCTTAGCACCAAAAAACAATCCTAATTCAAAAGGCATATTAAATCTTGGTAATCCTTCTTTATTAGAATTTGTATTAGAGATGTCATGGATTCCATAACGACAATTTGCTATAATTCTATAAATCTTATCAAGCCGATTTTCTGTCCCATCATCATCACTCAAAGCACTTAAAGGGAAGAAGCCACATCTATAAACAGTGTAAACTATAGCATAAAGCAATGGCTTGAACGTTTCATCAAAAGGACAGTTTATAAATACATTGTCATTGTAACCATCCTTTCCAGTAATGGGGATATTTTAGTTGTTGGTGTCAATTACTGTAATAGTGAGAGTGGTATTTTTTATTACTGCAACCCTATATTTTGCAAATGCCGTTTTAACGGCAGCCTTAATCTTCGACTTAGGTACAGACGTAACACGTCTTTTTGCTCTTTTTAAAGTTATCTCTGCCATATAAATGATTTTTTTATTCTAAAAATCGAATATACACTTTTAAACCGATTATTATTTTTATTCATCTGGTCGGTAATGCTAAAAATCCCCTTTCCCATTATTAAACCCTATTACCTTCTTTTTCTTCTGTTGTGAAAAGTCTTGCTCCTCCTGATTGTATATTTCTGTAAGCGTCATTGGTTGGGTGATGATACTATCAAAACCTAATTTCTTAGACAAGGCTTGTGCCTTAACTGTCTCCAACTCAATTTAAACTCAGGCATGGGCAATTTCCGCGACTGTGTCTCGGAAATTGATGAATCGTACAATTTACTAGACGCTGTCTCGTAAATTAAACTATCATCTAATTTAACAGACACTGTCTGTTGAATTAGATACTGCAAATAAAACAAACACATTTTCTCCAAATTGTCTACAGAAAATCTCCTGCTAAAATCTTTTGTTAGTTGTGAATACCATTATTTATTATAAAAATATGAAGCAACTTCTTTCTATTAAAACAGTAGTAACGTGCAGTCCACGATAGGTTTCATGAACTAGAGTCCTTGGCATTCATATACCTGTTGTGATTCATTCATGCGCGAGTTGGTCCTCAACTCCAAAGAGTTTCTGTTTCCCAATTAGTTGGAAATCCTAGAACTGTTACCTCTACAATTGGGTTGGCTTTTAGTAGTCTGAATAATTTATTCTTAAATGTGTGCTTTGGATGTATAATATTTAGCAAATACAAAAGCATACTCAATAAGTAATAGGTTCTATTGTTATTGGGCAAACCACTAGTTGGATGATGAATGATGGTATGCTTTAAGAAATTAAATCTTGGTGTTGATGGAATTGAAGGAGTAATGCTCATTACCCTACTCCAGAGTCTTGAATGATGCGCACAAACATTACGTACATAAACTATACTGTGCAACCATGATTCAAACGTTCTGTCATTTAAACCAAAGTAATGTGCAATATCTCTCCTTTCACGAGTGCCAGCCAGATTTTGATATAGCTTAGATAAGCTGCCAAATGAAATTGTTTCAAGCATCATCCAACTTGGTGGCAAAGGGTCATTGTATTTATTCTTAAAGTCAGCTATAAATTTTTCATCACTGCGATTATACTCTTGCCCAATTTTGGAAATAGTTTTTCCGTGCTTGATTTTGTTCGAAAACAACGCAGGATTGGTGTACCAAAACGGACCATGACTTTGTGATAATACATAAATCATCTTTGCCCTAATTGCAATCTCAATCTTTTCAAGTTCACCAAGTATCAGTTTGCGCAATTCTTTATCAAAACAATAGAGTCCAAATGCATTATTAAATGTAGAACCCCGCTTAAAGTTGTGTGAAGTTTTTGGTTCGGCTAACATCGAATACCAATAGCCACTCAAACGATAATAACTAACGTTTTCCAGAAGGTGCAATGCCTTTGAATCATTCTCTATTATTAAGCCCCTTTTTTTAAGCTGTTGAAGTTGATCGGCATAGCTTAGTGCCGGCTTCGTATATGGCACTCTAGTCATAGGTATAAAATAAAAAAGTCCACCCTAAGCGCCCTGTTCTAACGGGAAGGGGGGTGGACATGTTGGAGCAAATGTAATGTGTTATGCCGATTAATCAACTTGCCTGCAATAATAAATTTATTAAGCCTTTAATTAGTCTTACCCATACCCCAATATTATCCGCCTCTATTTCCCATATTCCACCACCAATCTTCCAAAGCTCATATTGGTGTCGGTTTTATCGTGGTGTATCAACACATATTTCAAGGCTTTCTGACCTCTTATTAGGTTTATTTCGGTAGCTGCACTTTTTTAATCTTGGCATATTCCAGTTAGAAACTGGTTTGACTGGTACACACAAGTCATCCTACGGAAGACTTGCCAGAGGGAGTAAGCAGCATTTACTTTCTCTATACTCTCAAAGTTCCTTCCAAAACTCTCCCAAACTCATTTTCATTATCATAATTATAGAAAGGCACTCCAGTAATTAAATAATCATCAGTATCTATCTTAATGGTCTTTTCTTCTTCCCTCATTTGCTGTAGAAATTCTTCTTTCCATTTATCATGGGCAATCAAATGAGCCCCTTTAGGTTCGATAAATACTTGATAGGTCAGGTCTTTCTTATTCTTCTCTTTGCAGAAAAGTATAAAATCTGGTTCAAATGCCCTGCCTAGCTTGTCAATGACTTTTAATTCTCTTTCATTACGTATTAAATAAATATTGGTGAACTTATTTGAGAATAATTCAAATCGCTTTTTAAACATTTTTACAAATGCCTTTTCTTCAGTCGTTCCATAGTTTGCATTATATACATACCAAGGCTCATGTAAAACCAAAGCTTCTTGCCCATTCTCTCTTTCACTTCCTCTTGGAACTTTTATTTCTTTATCCTTGAATACCTTGTGAACGTATTCTTTTACATAGTCAGAGCCCTCAAACTCTACCAAGTTAGACTTTATTTCTAGCTCAATATCTCTTAACAATCCTTGAAGGGCATGTAAATAGTCGTTATTGTTTAAAGTACTTAACCTTGACTTTGAACCTTTAAAATCAATTTCCAAGCTTCCTAGATATTCTTTACTTTCTATAAAATTGGTCATCGAACCAATGTTTGGAAAGTACTTTACTATGCTTTCAAAATAATAGAAAGGGTTTTGGGATAATGCAAAACGGATTATATGTTTTGGAATGTCTACTAACTTTTGCGAAAGCAGTCCATCCTCTTCTGTAAATGACTCTTCCTCTTTTGTAAAAACATTAGTCATTTTACCGCCACCAGAAGAAAGTGTGTAATTAAGGTTTCTTTTTGAAACACCAAAGTCAGCAAACGACCTTACATTGTCATAACTCTTTTCTACCTTCTTATTGTATACAACTTTACCAGTTTTATAAAAATCGCTTTCCTTAAACTCTAGTTTTAAGGAAAGCTGTTTAGTCACCAAATTATCTTCGTCTTCATAAATGCCAGATAAAACAAGGGCTTTCTTTAATTCTGAAATATATCGGCTATCCTCTTTTGTGTGATAATACAACTCCTCCAATATCTTCAAATCATTGGTTAGGTCGTCATCATATTTTCTGGTGTATTTATCTTGTCCTTCTTCCAAGGCAAATGGAAAATATCTTGCACCTCTACCAATTAATTGCGCCTCGGACAATGTTGTTGCTCCAACTGTAGTATTTGTTCCTCCTGTATTTTGTCCTTCATATAAACGTACTATATCAAACAAATTCAAAACATCCCATCCTTCGTTCAATTTCTGTACAGCAAAAACGGCACGTATTGGGTTGTTTTCATCTTCCAAGGTGTTTAAAAGCAATTGATTCTTCTCTGCTTCTTCATCATTATTTGCACTGATACAATTCTCGAAACGAAAATTTGATTTTATCCTTCTTACTATTTCTGCCGATGAGATACTTTTTGAATCAAAGAAACTGAATGCTTTTTGAACGATGGGTACTGTTGCAGTTTCTCTTATTTGGTCAATTAAATAAGCAGAAAGCATGTCTATTAAATGATGAAAGTTTACCTTATTTTGTTCGGATTCTTTAATCGTTTTCTTGGCCTTAAAGAGGATAACAGGTTTAAGGTTTATATTATTTGAAGTGGCTAATACTTGACGATACAAGTTTAAAATCAATGCCTGTACAATGCGTTCTTGCTCGTCATATAAAGACCTAACCAGATTTATTTCCTTTGAATACTTATCTTTTCTGAAATCAGCAAGGTCATATTTAAAAATGACTTTGTCTTGATAATGAGTAAGTAGTTCTTTAGTTTCAGTATCTATAGTAGCTGTAAATTCTAGTAGGATATTATCGTAGTTGGACTTATGAATTTTTGTAACTGTATCTTCCCAAGTCCCAAATAAATTACCTGTTCGTGTTCCAGCTACTAAATGGTGTGCTTCGTCAGCAATTAACACCATTTTAGTATCCTTAAAATCTTCGTAGGTAACGCTATTCTCCTTGGTGTTGTTTAGGTCAATATGAAGTTGCTGAATGGTAGTAAACTTAATATTGATGTTTTGTGCATCAGCACTTTCAAAGGTGTCCGTTTCCTTTATACAAACCTCTTTACCATCAATGACTATTTTGCTATTGAATAAATATTTCGAAGCCTGTGGATTTAAAAAGTTGTCTTTTGTTTTCTTGATGATATTGTTTGAGTTTACAAAAAACAAGAAGTTGCGATACCCTTTTTCATACAAGTACAGCATCAGTCCAGCCATTACTAAAGTTTTACCGCTACCTGTTGCCATGTTGTACAATAAGTGCATTGGCTTTTTGGGCTTGCCAGCAAAGTCTTCTGTATGACAAAGAATAAACCGCTGAAACGACTCTATTTGATAAGGTCTTTGACCATATCCGGGTTTCAGATTATCAGTGATGTAATTAGGAACTACCGTTTGTGCAATGAGTCTTTTACCAAATTCCTCTACTAACTTATCATACAAAAATGCCATAACTGTTTTATTTGTTGTTTACCCTTGTCTGAACCAATTGTCTGTCTGAACCAAGATTAGAAAGATTATAGGATTGCCAAGATTTTACAATAAAATCTTGATAATCTTTTCATCTTGAAAAATCTTGGTTCAGACAATTTATATTCTTGGTTCAGACAATTTATATTCTTGGTTCAGACTATCTCATACAAACTTTTTATTAAATATCCTTTTAACTTGTAAACTCTTTGCGCCAAAATTTATAAGCAAGCCCGTTTGCAGTTTATATGCTTCCAAATAATTAAGTGCCTGTGCCAAATGAACATCTTCCAAAAGAATGATTGCTTTCAACTCAACCATTATTTCACCCATCACCAAAAAGTCGGCTCTACGCAAACCCACATCATTGCCTTTATAAAAAATGGGCATCTCCACTTCTCTACTATGTTCCATCCCTTTTATATTGAGTTCAAGCGATAAACATCTTTGATATATCACCTCTTGAAAACCGTTACCCAGCGTATTGTGAACTTCCATTGCACAACCAATAATCACCCCAGTAACTTTATCCTGTTGTTCTTTTACCATCATTACTAAGAATTTTAATGGAAACTCTCGACCGATGTAATTGTCTCAACCAAGATTTTCCAAGATGAAAAGATTTCCAAGATAACACAATAAAATCTTGGGAATCCCATAATCTTTTAAATCTCGGTTCAGACAATTTTTAAATTTTGGTTCAGACCATCCCATAAAAATCCTTTGTCACCTTCTTCTCTTCATCTGTAACTGCAAAGTCATTATCATATAGCGAAGACAGGTTTACGTACAATTGGTTTTTATCCAACAACTCCACCAAATGTTGTTTTTGTTGGGCTAATGGCATGGCTTTAAAGTCTTCAATATATGCTTCTTGCTTTTGTATATCTACATTGTAGTTAAGGAAAGACTTTGCTTTCATACCCTCCCATATTCCTAGTATTGCTTCTGTATTTGTAGCAGTGTCTATTTGTTCAATAAAACATTGGTTGTATTTTTTTAGTTCTAGGTAAACAAATTCACCGCCTCCTTTCCATTCTACCGATTCACTAATTCCTCCTTGTTCACCTGCAATAACTTTTTTCAATCTCTCAACAGTAACATTTTCTATGTAATCCATTTGCTCAGTTGTAATAAACTGCCGGTTCATTTTTAGTGCCACTGCCGCTGTGGTTCCGCTTCCTGCGAAAAAGTCTAAAACAATATCATTCTCATTTGAAGCAATTTTAATAATTCTTTGAATTAGTTTCTCTGGTTTTGGTGTAGCAAATAAGTCAGCTTGCTCTGGAAACAAATTGCGTATTTCTGTTTTAGCCATAATATTATGCCCTCCATCAGAATGAGTCCAAAAAGTTGTGGGAACAATTCCGTCCTGTACTTCAGTTAAAAATTTCTTTTCATAGGGTCTGCTATTTCCATCTTTTCCGAACCAAATTTTATTATCTTTCAATAGTTCGAAATATTTATCCTCAGAAATTACCCAACATCTGCTTGGTGGTGGTGAGTACTTTTGCCCTTTAGGTCCCTCTATAATGTAGTCGTTTTTTTCTGAATAAGTTTTTACAGAAAGATTTGTCGAATACCAAACTCCTCTAGGATCATTATCAGGATTTGAATACTTCTCGTTTAGTTCTTTTGGTCGCTCTAGTAGATTGGGTTTCCATTTCAATTTAACTTTTGCAAATACTAAGATATTATCATGGATGTCTGAAAGGTATTTTGCATCGTTTGATGCAGCATATTTCTTCTGCCAAACAACATTTGCTATAAAATTATCTCTGCCGAAAACCTCGTCTCCTAAAACTTTTAAATAGTGAGATTCGTCATCACCTATATTCAACCAAATACTACCATCTTCAGTTAATAATTCTTTGGCAATATCAATCCGATTCTTTATAAATGTTAACCAAGTAGAATGATTGAAGTTGTCATTGTATTTGAATGAATCGCTACCTGTATTATATGGCGGGTCAATATAAATTAGCTTTACCTTCCCTGTAAACTCCTTCTTTAAAGAATGAAGTGCTAACAGATTGTTCCCTTTAATTATTAAATTGTCGGTAATCGTTCCGTTTTCGTTTCGATTAAATTTATTTAAAGTCTCCCCTTCAGGGGCATGGGGGCTGTAGCGTTTGGCATTGGTCAAAACCTTGGGTTCTAATAGTTGGGTTATCTCGTCTTGTGCAAGCGTTTCATTAAAAAATATTTCTTCCCTTTTGTCTTCTTCTCGGCTTTGTCCACCTTCCAGTATGCAGTCTTTAAAAGGCCAAACCAAGGCTACTTCATTGCGTTGCTTCAGATATTTACCATCAATGGTTAGACCTACTTTGTTTTTATAAGCCGTATAACTATCATTTAAATAATTCTTTTGCTCTAAAAATTGAATAAAGAAAGATTGGTTGAAAACTAAAGCTCCTTTTATCTCTTTAAAAAAAGCTGCTTTCAATTCTGGCTCATCAAGCAATAAGCCTAGCAAATCTGCATCAACTTCATGCGCTTTTTCAATAACTACCCATTTCTTCAGTTCGCCGTCATCAGTAACGTAGTTGGTTTCTTTTTGTAGTGTATTTTGTAAAGCATTTAATAGTTTCATAAGCAGTTTTTGCAACTGCATTACCAATGCTTCAATAGAATAAAAGGGAAGAAAAAAATAGGTGCAATCCTCCGCTTGAAATTCTATCTTAGATAGGTACCTCGGAG
>CANGFK010000082.1 GCA_947452925.1 Chitinophagaceae bacterium
AGAAGGCAATCAAAAATGCCAATACGATTGGGAGGCTGTATTTGTTTGAAAAGAAATTCTCTTTGACTTTTGAAACGATAACATCTTTTTTGATTTCCTCGAATACTTGAAATGCTTCCTTTTTATCAAAAATCATTTCCAATACCTCAATGCCTGCTTGATTATCCTTTTTATGTAGAATTAACCAACGAGGACTTTCAGGGACTCTCAAGATGACCAAACTATAAATCAAGGCGGGTACGGCAACAATACCCATCATCCAACGCCAATCATTAATCCCACCAAAACCCTGCAATAAATAATTGGAAAAGAAGGCAATCAGTATCCCGAATACGATATTGAATTGAAATAAGGCTCCCAATTTCCCTCGATTCGAAGCACTTGATATCTCAGAAATATAAATGGGTGCCGCCACCGAAGATACCCCCACACCAATGCCGCCAATAAACCTGAAAAAGGAAAATACATATGGAGTAGGCGCCAAGGCAGAACCTAATGCTGAGACCAAAAACAGAATCCCAATCCAAATCAACGTATTCTTTCTGCCCCATTTATCACAAGGAATCCCCCCTGTCATTGCCCCCAAAACGGTTCCCCACAATGCCATCGACATGATAAATACTCCATGAAACAAAGGAGTAGTATGCCATAAATTTTTGATGGGCAGATTTGCTCCAGAAATAACTACGGTATCAAAGCCAAACAAAAAGCCTGCTACAGCTACAGATAGTGACCAATTGAGTACTTTCTTCATTTGTTTATTATTTTATGCTATTAAATTTAACTGTTCCATGAACCAACTTCCAATCCTGCGCATTTTCTGCCTGTTTAGTTTCAAGACCCCATATTTCATCAGGCTCCTTATCGGTAACTACCGTTCCACTAAGAGGGTCATTTGGCAGATAGAATGAACTAAATATTGGCGACTTGATTTCCCTATCAAGCGGCGCATCCACATTATGGAAATGCAGTCCATCGGGTGACCAATGAATACGACCTTCGGTCAAATCATAGCCAAAAGGCAGCATCGTTACCCCACCTCTAAAGTTCCAAGCAAATGAACCATGCCCATCACATATTGGATTACCCTCATATTTTGTATAAGGTCCCGTAATATTATCCGATACTGCCACCCCTTGCCAAGTACGACCTGTTCCATTGAGACTCACATTCGAGCCTTTATAATAGATATACCACTTATTGTTGAAATATACTGGGTAGGGATTATTCACTTGGTCGTAATCCCAATCATTTGGGTTGGATGACCTTGCAAATAAGGGTTTGTCAACAGCACGTTTCCATGGGCCGTCGGGTTTATCTGCCACCAACAACCCAATTCCAGAAACTGACTTCCCCTTTGCCACCAACGAATTATCACTTGTATTGCCCGCATAAAACATCCAGAACTTATTATCATATTTCACCACCTGTAAACCCTCACGCCATAAATCATCAAAAGAACCTTTTTCTCCATTTTGCATTTCGCACATTACTTCCCAATTGTAGCCGTCAGTGGAGGTTACATAAAAGTTCTTCGGGTCAAACCCCATCTCATTCCGCCCTTTTGTAACGTTGAGGTGCATAAACCAAGCGTGGTATTTTCCGTTGTGGTAGATAATTCGGGAGGGTGATTCTTTCCAAACCCTATCGTTAACAGCGTCCTTCAATAGACCTGTATAGGTAATTTCCTCTTCTTTCTTGCTTATCAATTTAATTTCAGGAACGCCTTTTCGGGCTTGTTCCCAGGTTAAACCAGAGAATATCTGTCCAATCAATGGCACACAAACAGCCTCGGTAGGATAATCATAAGGAGGCGGAATGGCAGGTTGAAGTGGAACCACTTTGGGTTGAACATCACCCGCCAACTTTTTATTCCCAAATACTTCCCTGTAATAAATAGGATGCATCTCACTGCTACCCATTGCCTTTATCTTGTTTATCAATTCGGGGGTAAATATTTCTTTTCGTACAGGATTAAAAGTGAGTGTCCCCTTGACCATTGGCCATACAGCGTCCTGAATGTTCCCTCCTATATTAATTTTTGGTTCCAATCCCCATAACTCATCTTGTTCTTTATTGGTAATTGGCTCGCCATTTAAGGGGTCATTAGGAATATATAATGCACTATACATCGGAGGATACACACCTCTGGACCTAGGATTGTCCACATTTTTGAAATGTAATCCATCAGGCGACCAATGAATTTTACCAAAACCCTCACCAAAAGCGATTAAGGTGACTCCACCTCTATACGCCCATGCAAACGAACCGTGGGCATCACAAACAGGATTTCCCTCAAACTTTTTATAGGGACCTGTGATTTTATCGGCTACTGCTACACCATTCAACGTGTTGTAAATCCCTGTCTTTTCAAAATTGAAAGCCTTATAATACACATACCATTTCCCTTTGAAATAAACAGGATATGGATTATTTACAGCACTATAATCCCAATCATTTTTATTATCAGACCGAGAAATAATAGGTTCGTCAACAGCATATTTCCAAGGCCCTTCGGGACGGTCGGCTACCATCAAACAAATTCCATGTCGGTTTGTATTGATAGTCCCTTCCCTATTCGCATTGTACTTTGGGTTGGTTGAATTTCCTGTATAAAACATCCAGTATTTCCCTTCAAATTTTACCACTTGAATGCCCTCACGCCAATTTTCATCCATACTACCTTTATCCCCATTTGGAAATCCACCTTCAACATTCCAGTTTATCCCATCTTTGGAGGTGATGTACACATTTATTTCTTCACTTTTTCCTAAATTAACGGCACCACATTGCATTATCCAAGTATGGTATTTGCCATTGCTCCAAATAATTCTTGAAGGGGACTCGAGTCGATGCTTAGCTGTGTTAACCAAATCCAAATGGCTGGCCGTAAAAACGAGTGGTTCTTCTTTCTTTTTAATCAACGTAATTTCTGGAACACCCGTCCTTGCCTGCTGCCAAGTAAGATTTGAAAATACTTCCGCATTTTGCGTAACAAGTGGGAAATCCACCTTTGACTGTGCATATAAGGTTAATGAAAACAATGAACAAATAATAGTGTTCCTTAGCCATTTTAAATTTTCGAAATTCATTTTAGTTCTTCTTTTTCTTTCAAAGCCCCTTCTTCAGTCCAAAGTTCTGCAGCGGTTCCTCCCCAACAAGATTGTAGCAAGCCAATAGGTAAATTTTCCTCTTTATTAATCTTTGTTCCAAAATAATAAGCAACAGTAGAAAAAGATTCAGTTGATTTAGAATCGGCTACCTGCCATTGACTTTTGGATGCAACTGCTGTTAGTGGTTTAGAGGAGATGGTATGGTCAACTGTAAATAACCTAAGGTTGGTATTAGGTGCAGCTAAAATATCACTGGCATATTGGGATGATTTTTTAAACTCAAATTCCATATTCGATTGCCCACCGCACAGCCACACATCACCAACCATAATGTTTGATAAAAGAATAGTGTCGGTACCGTCAATTTTTAAAGTGTAAGGCCCTCCAGCTGTAAGTTTAGGAAAATATACTTTCCATTTTCCATCAGACACCACCGCAGCTTTGGCAAGTCCGTTGAATGTAACATTTACCTTATCATTTTTGTCTGCAAAGCCAAAGATGGGAATATCCACATTTCGCTGCAAAACCATATTACTACTAAATATTTTGTGTAGTGTAACTTTTGCTTGTACACTTAACGTGCAAACTAGAAATATTAAAAAGAGTGTATGTTTCATTTGAATAGATTTAAGTTTACTTTTTTTAAACCCCTTCTATTTTGGGTTTTAAAAACCGAAGCTGAATTATAAGAACCAGAAAAACTATACCTGCCATAAATCCAAAGTCTCGTCCTAAGTGACCAGCATCTGTGGATTTTCCTAAGAGATTTGTAATAATAGCCCCTGAAAAAACACCCGTCATATTCATTAATCCGTAAGCAGTAGCCCTATGTTTTGCAGGAACAAACTGACAAAGTATAGGCATATTATTAGCATCAAACATCCCAAAACCAACCCCAAACAAAACTGCCGCCAGTACAAGTTCAAACGTTGTATTACCAAAACCCAACAATATAATTGCAGGCACAGTTAAAAAGACACCAATAGCACTAGTATAGATTCTAGCTTTATTGTTTTTTTGAGCCCATTTATCAGAAATTAAACCACCTGATATAACACCTATAAATGAAGAGGCAGCTATTGTGATTGTTGCAACAGGGCCAGCGACAGACATATCAATATGTAGACTTTGCGAGAACAACGTAGGCAGCCAATTTTTAGTTGCCCAGCCTGGCAAACTAGGTATGGCAAAGTATAGCAGTATTACCCAAAAAGATTGATTCCTAAATAATGATAAAATTCCGCCAAAGGTGTTTTGGTTATCATTTGCCGATTTATCAGAAGACTGTGTTATCCTTTTTTCACGTAAGAATACAATTAAGACCAAGGCGTAAGCTATGCCTATTATTCCAAAGTAATGAAAGGCATAATGCCATGAATATTGTTTGGCTATAGTAGCACCAAATCCACCTAGAGCCTGACCTAAATACAAACCTGTCATGTGTATTCCTACAGCCAAAGACCGAGTTTTGGCACTATGATAATCAGCAATAAGTGATAAGGCAGCAGGGATATACACCGCTTCGCTTACTCCCATAATACCCCTCAACCATTTCAGCTCATAAAATGAAGTTGTGAAACCCATTAAGTATGTAACCAATGACCATACAAACAGGCTTACGACAATAAGCCATTTACGATTCATTTTGTCGGCAATAACTCCTGAAATGGGACTCATCAATCCATAAATCCATAGAAAAATGGCCATTAATATTCCAAAGTTTTCGGCACTATGCAACTCAGGAATATCTATCTGGATAGCAGGTTTCATAGTAGATAGCATTTGCCTGTCTAAATAATTCAGAAGGGCTACTCCCCATAAAACAGCAACTATCAACCATTTATAATACTTCCTTTCACTTAGCATTTTTCCATTGATTTAATGTTTGATTATGGCACTTAGTACATTGGGGGTTCGCGTTGCTGGTCTTACTTCTCCACCTGCCAGTATTATTCGATTATGCCAAAATGCCAATGTGGTAGTAACTGGCGCCCAAATACTTTCATTAGGTTTTTTAACACTATCCACATGCTTATCAGTCAGTATTTCACCGGCAACTGTCCATTCATCATCCACCTCTTTGTAACAAAGTATTTTGCTGGAAAAGCCTGGGTGCATTTCTTTTAAATTACTATCCGCTAACGTACCATCATCTCCTCCAAACAAAAAGATACCATCATTGAAAGTGTAAGCAGGCGAAGGAGCGGCAACAACTGCTGATGGAAGATCTTTAAGTTTTTTCCAACCTGTTTTGTCATTAAAGCAATAAGCATCTTTTAAATAATGACGATGCCCGTTTTCAAGTTCAGCCCCACTAAATAGATAAAAGTTCTTTTTTGAGGAAGCGGCAATGGCCAACATTCTTGATTCCCCCGACCAAGTAGGTAAGCTAGTCCATCCTTTTTCTAGTTTATTTAAATTTAAGGAAAGAAAAACTTTTTCTGTTTCTTTTGAAGCTGGAGACAAAATACCTCCTGCCACATAAATAGTTTGTCCTACCAATGCCCCGCAACTATTAGCTAAAGGAAAAGGCAGCGATGGCAAGGTATCTATTTGGATTTTATCTTCTTTATACTTTAATAAAAGAACATCAGCAGAGTGTCCAGTTTCATTGCTGCCCCCTATAATAACCAATCCTTTTGAGGTAGAAACAGAAGTGCCATAACCTAACGAATGGGGCAGCAAACCAGCCTCTTCCCAATTTGAAGAAGGAGACTTTAAGATGAATATCTTGTTGTACCATACCTTTTTTGAACCTGACCAAGGCGCACCTCCATCAGGGAAGTTACTTCCGCCGGCAACAATAAGTACATCATTAGCAACGCCCACAAATGAACCAGCGAATCCAATACTGTCTGGGATTTTATTTAATAAACTCCATTCAAATGAAACTGTTTTTCCCTGAGACATTGCAGTAGTTTGAATAACAAGTAATATGATTATTGATAATGCTAATCTTTTCATTTCAGCTTGACTAACTCTTTAATGATTTGAAAGCTGCGCTTTTTTTAAGTTTGAAAAGAAGTCAACACTTTCCAGATATTCTTTCACTTCATTAGCCTGTTCATCAGTCAAGCTAATTAATGGCAGCCTACAACCACCTAAATCTAATCCGAGTAACTTTAATATTTGTTTCTGAGTTGGTATAGGCGATAACTTACCTAATATGCCAATCATCTGCACACATTGGTAATGTATGGCTGCGGCTTCTGTTAGTTTTCCTTCTTTGAAGAGTTTTATTACTTTCAAATACATGGGGGCAGCAAAACTATAAGTACTGCCTATAGCTCCTTTTGCACCAATACTTAGTGCTGGAAGTAACAATTCATCATACCCGTAAAGAATATCATATTTTCCATTTGCATAATTCAAACAGCTCTGGAATTCGTGTAGTGTATGAGCCGTATATTTTACCCCTACAAGACTAGGTATTTTAGTTTCTGCAAACTTTAAAAAGTCCAATACGCTAATCGTAACACCTGTAACTGCTGGCATGTGATAATAATAAAAAGGGGTTTCTGACGCGGCCGATGCAATCTCTGCCATACAGTTTGCCAGATTTTCGGCAGATGATGGCTTAAAGTAAAAAGCAGCAACCGCAGATATGGCATCTGCTCCTATCTGCTGTGCATGTGCTGCCAGTATTTGTGCGGATTTTATTGAGCTATGTCCTACGTGTACGAATAACAAGATTCGTTTATCAATTGCTTTCATATATGCTTCAGCAATAGCCATCCTTTCTTCAAGAGTAAGACTCAAGCCTTCTCCATTTGTTCCCCCAATATAAATTCCTTGTACGCCATCTTCTACAAGCTTATCTACTACTTTAGGAACAAGACTCAGGTCAAGAGACCCATTTTCATCGAATGTGCTAAACGTTGCGGCCAAAATGCCTTCAATTTTCTTTATCATTTTATTCTATTATTTGTTTTAAATTTATTTTCTGAAAGATTAATTGTGCCTGACTTCCTTCGTAAATGATACCAATAGTATCATTATCAATTGATGTAATACAAGAATAACCAGCACCGTTCAACTCATCCAATAAAATATATTTATCAGAAGGCCAAGTATTTCCATCGTCAAAACTTACTTTCAACGTAATATTATTTCGGGTAACTGTTGAATTGGGATTTACAAAAAGCAGAACGCTCTGCTTTTTCCCATTTCTAAGGTATTCATGTTTATATAAACTAGCCATACAAACTGGTTCAGGCAAGGCATTACGGGATGTCTGATGCACATGCCAAGTTTTACCTAAATCAGCAGTTGTTACAACTGTACGTCCGTTGCCACCCCCAACAATTCCCTTGTTGGCATTTGTTCTCATATTTAGCATGATGGTGCCATCAGTCAACTGAACCCCTGCACATTCAGTGGTGGATTCACTTACTGCAGGTTCAGATGTTTCCCAGGTTTTACCACCATCTTTGCTATAAGTTATATTGGAAAAAGGTTTCCCATCTTTATCTCGCCCTTGTGTTGGGAAAACCAAAATACCATCATTCAACGTAAAACCACGACCGGGTGCAGGAGCAAAAAGCCACCACTCTTCCCTCTTACACATCTTAGTTATGTTTATTGGCGAGCTCCATGTCTTACCATTATCTATACTTTTTACCAAAAGAAATTGAGCAGTTTGGGTTGGTTCAAAGCCCGGTTGAGACCCTTTATTTCTCCATTGATGATTCCAAACCTTACTAGTATCAGTTAGTCCATCTATCCACTTTCCATTATCGTCTAGTAGGCCATGCATCCACAAACCTGCAATAAAAATGACCCCCGTTTTATCATCCACCAAAATAGATGCATCCGATACGCCGTTAAACTTTTCGGGCAGCCCACCCCAAGTACCCATATCAATTACTCTTTGCAGTGGCAACCACGTATTACCCTTATCAGTACTCATGCAAAGTGCAATGTCAATGTCTCCTTGCAAGTCACGACCCGAATTGTATCGGGCATCAAAAGTTGCTAGCAAATCACCATTTTTAGCTGTGGCAATTCCAGGTATTCGGGAAGTATGAACGTTATCTTGCATAAACATCCTTACCGCAGTAGCAATTTTGGATGGCTGCATTATCTTTTGAAAAGGTACTAGAATCGTGTGATTGTTTATTTCAGCACTTATAACTGAGAGTGTTATTTTATTTCCAATTTCTGCAGATGGCTTTAAAACCACACCCACCCATATAAAATTATTGTGAGGCATCAATCTTAAGTTTCCGTTTAATAGAAATGTATCTGCATTAGATTTTTCAGTTGAAGAAAAGAAGGCTGTTTGAAATATTCTTTCTTCAAATAAATAATTACTGTCCGTATTGCAATAAGCTTTGATACTAAGAATTTCAGATGTATTGGTAGAACCCTTTGTACTTACTTTTATTTGATGTAGAAAGGTGTTCAAAGAATCTTTATCAGTAACATTTACCCTTAAACTGACCAAGGCTATAAAACTCTTTTGTTTTACGATGGGGATAGTGAAGTATTTCTGGACAAGGTTATATTCTTGTGCCCAACTATTGGTTATTGCAAAAAGAAATAGTAAAAATGTAAATCTCATTTTAAGTTTCATTTTATGCTATTTGAAACATTCCAAATCATCATATTTCAATAGATTTCCATTCTTCATATTCATCAGTTTCTATTGTCAATTCAGTGACTTTAGATAACCTGGAACTACACTTCAATTAATAATGTCAATCAAGGGTTGAAAGTACCGTTAGGTATGAAATATTGGTAGTAATGCCAAAAAGGGTGGTTCAAAGTGCCATAGGCACGACATATTTAAAAGTTTGATGCATGAAAAACGTTTCCTTAATAAATTTTTTAATGATATGTCGTCCCTAATGGGACTCTAGCCAATTAAATTCATGTAATTTCTACCAATATTTCGTGCCTACGGCACATATCCAAATCGATTTCAACCCTTGATTCAAATGAACATTCCGTTTCTATTATCTTTATTCTACCCCCCGATTAACATTAGTACCCATAACTCAAAGCCCTAACTCATAACTCATAATTCATCACTTCCCTCCGGCCTCCTCATTTTCACAATCTTTCACAATGTTCTTACCCAACCAAATAGATAGTAACATAATGCCAGCAATAAAGAATAAACCAAACCTCAAAGCAAAGTCTGCATTGATTTTATATGCTAAGAAAAGAACTATTAATATGGCACTAATCCGTCCCAAGAACAAGGTGAACTCGTGGTTAACGATATAGGCAAATTCGTTACGCCTTTCCTTTTTACTTACGATATCAATCACCCTAAACTCAGTTGGAAAGTAGGAAACATCATGCAATGGTTTGGCAATGAACTGAAGGATATTGTAGATGATTACGCCCATTGCAGAATACAATGCCCCATGAATAGCTATGGCTGTAACAAAGAATGCGATAGCCACAACGTACACAATCATCCGATGTTTTGGCTTGGTATAACGTCCAATCAGGTACAACATGATGGCTGATAAAATCTGCCCACCCGAAACGATGATACCCAACATATTTACCCCACCAATGATAGAAAGTATTAACAGGATAGGGAAAATCATGATGGCACCCTGCATAACGCCTTTGGTGATGGAGAACAAAATCATTTTATTCCATAGTTTATCAAACTTAAAGAATAGTAGTTGCTCGCTTTTGGGGTTATTAAATTTCTCTTTGTTAATGATGATTGCGGCTAAAGTGGTAATAATAAATACAGCGATAGTAACCCCAATATAAGCTCCCTTTTGTGTGTATAGATGGCTATCTGTACCAAAAGTGATAAAGTAACCTACTGCGGCAGGAACGATAATCCAAGTAAGGGTATAAAAAATGGTATCAATACTGAAGTAATAATTTCTGGTTTCATCATCGGTTACGCCCAAAGACATAAAGTCTCTGTTTGCCCAGAAGAACCCATAAGATGCACCCATTATCAGACCAGCACCGATAACGCCTGCATTATCCAAGTTCTTTAAAGACATCATAAAAGTCATAGAAACACCACTCAACAGTAAGCCCAATGAGTAGAGGTAAGTCACTTTTATCTTCCGCAACAAGTACCCATTAATGATAAAACAAACAGGAATACCCGTGTACAAAGCGAACTGATAGTAGAGGTACAAATTAATTTTTTCGTGCTTTTCTATAGCAGTCATAGCAGTGGTAGGATCGGGTGGAGAAACAATGTAAGCACCTACAAACAGTTCGATAACGGGTAA
>CANGFK010000083.1 GCA_947452925.1 Chitinophagaceae bacterium
ACAATGCTTTTCATTCACTTCCAGGTTGAAAAAGGCAACTCCTGTATTGTTACTATCCAACGTATTGCCTAGCACTATGTGTCCGTTTGCACCTTCTTCTACAAAAACGCCATGCCGTCTATTGCTGCAACTATAATTCTTCATCACCACAGAGTTGGTGGTGTAAGCATCTAGATCTATCCCATCCATTAAGCCATTAATACATTTGTTTTCGAAAGCAAACAATCGGTCGGATGCCAATTGCCAGATACACCTGCTTCCATGTTCTATATTACAACCACGGATGTAGGTTGGTACGTGACTATTACGTTTGGTAATACCCTGGTGTTTACTGTTAATAACAGTTACGCTATCAAAAACTACTTTGGCAGCTCCGGTTATGTACACCAATGAAGCATCTCCGTTGGTGCCATTGCCATCGATAGTGCCACCCGAGAACGAAGAAGTGATGTTGCCCTGAAAGCAAATCAGCTTTCCTACTTTACCTGTTCCATTGATTGTTCCATTTAACAAAATACATTCGTTGTCTATTACTTTTAGGGAGTCTGTTTCGCCTGAAGTAGTGAATGTGCCCTCCAAATGCACTACAATAATGTCGTTGGTATGTGCTTTGTGCGCTTTGTCGATGATTGACCTGACCTCTTTTAGCAGGGTATCTTTAATATAAATATCCCATCTGCCAATACCCTCTTTTATAAGATCGTTGTGTTTATTGCCAATTAATGGCGGATTGAAATAATCGCAGCCACTATTGTTGCCCTCAGCCAATGTTATGCCTTTGTTGGCATATAACTGATTTTCTGCCCCATGCCCTAATACTTCGATGCGATTGTCGCAATCATTATTATACACCCTTGCCTTGGTACTATTTAAGTTGAATCCAACTTTATTTCCTTTCACTATATTATTGCCTACAAAAGTTTCCAGGCAGGAAGTGTCTAAGGATACCGCCGTGCCATTATTGGTAATGCTGTTGTAGGCAATGGCGTCATATTGCGACAATGATTTGATACCTTCTATACAGCTGGTTATTTTATTGTTGGCAACAGCCACATTGTCTGCATTAATATAAATGCCCGTAGCTGTATTTGTGACTTCATTGTCCTCACAAATGAAGTTGAAGGAATTGGTGATGGAGATGCCTACTGCACCGCAATCTTTAATGCAACAACGCGTGATGGAGCCAGCATCTGCATATTCTTTCAGTCCTTTACCTAGATAGACCAATCCACCGCTTTTGCAACCAGTTATTTTTATATTATCTATATGGGTCTTGCCAGAATTGATGACATCTATTGCTATTATATTTTTGTTGTTACCATCCAACAGACCATTCCCACTTGAAGTGATAGAAACAAATTGTTCTTTCTCTATTTCGATAAGTGAGTGAGCTGTTGCTTCATTACTTGCTTTTAAAGAGGCATTGTTTAAAAATAAAATGGTTTTATCTAATAACTTCAGAGGTGATTTGGTTACTGTAAAGTTTCCTGTTAAGGTTATCCGTAAAATGTCACTGTTGTTGTGTGCTTTATTAATTGCGTTTTGCACTTCTTCAATTGACTTATTTTTAAAAGATAAATCAGTGACCGCCTCACTTGCCCTTTGGTTATAAGACATCTTTGGTTGTTGATAGAATGTTTGGGTTTTGCCCAAGAAAGGGACTATGAAAATACTTAGAACTACTAATTTCTTAATCATAATTTATTTTATTAACTGAATTTGTTTGTTAATTGTGCCTTTGTCAGTTTTAACTGAAAGTATATAAATCCCTTTACTTATTGAAGGCAACAGAATGGTCTGGTTGTATTGAGTGGAATGCACCTTCTTACATTCTGTTACGGTAATCCTTTTTCCGTTTAAATCAAATATTTCGATTTGTAGCCATTGAAATGATTGCTTAGCTAGTACCGATACAATTAGGGTTCTGCTGGCAGGCTGAAAATATTTTATAGAAAGCCCCCTTTCAGTAGTAAGATTAACTAACAGCGTTGATGAATAAATGAAAGTTCCATTGATGTCTATTACTTTGATTCTGTAATAATTATTTCCATGAATAGGATTTGCATCCAGGAACGTATCTCTACTTATTAGATTTATTTCCTCTAAACTTCTAAAGTTTATACCGTCAGATGATCTTTCAATTTTACAGCTAATAACGTTTTTTATTGAGGATAATTTCCATTTTATAGATATGCTGCTGCCCTCAGATTCTGCTTTTAAGACATCGAATTTAATGTGGAGCAGTTTGGGGTTTGCCAATACATTCCATAGGTAGTTGTTTGCGTAATCTGCTTTTGAATAATAGGCTCCACTTGTATTGTTTAGGCAAGTATTCATAGCTACATAATTGCCGTATGCCAAGCCACTATATAACCCACCAATGCCATTAATTGAGTTATTGTTGCAAGTATTGTTGAAAATTACATTGTTAATAGAAGCCTGTTTATTGGAGATTGCGCTTACCAATATTCCTCTGGTATTTGATTGACAATTGTTGTACGCCACCAAGCAGTTAGAGGAATTTTGATTTGTTACCATCAAATTATAAAACTCTAGTCCACAATATCCACCATTGAGTGTATTGTTTAGTACGATATGATTCTTGGCACCT
This sequence comes from Chitinophagaceae bacterium, assembly GCA_947452925.1. GTDB lineage: Bacteria > Bacteroidota > Bacteroidia > Chitinophagales > Chitinophagaceae > Parasediminibacterium. The sequence continues at coordinate 2,612 of CANGFK010000083.1, forward strand.
TCTTCAATAAAAACGCCATTGCGTTGGTTGCTGGTACAAATATTTTTTTGGATTACACAGAAAGAAGAGCCTGCATCGAGGTCTATACCATCTTTTACGCCATTACTTGTATTGTTTTGAAATGCATACAGCCGAGGGCTTGTAATTGCCCAAATACAACGAATTCTTACATTTTTAACGGTGCAAGCTCGCACATACATAGGGGTGGTACTACTTCTTTTTTCGATACCCTGACCATATGAATTGATTACATTTACGCTGTCTATGATTACATTGGAAGAGCCGGTAACATAAATTAAAGATGTCTTGCCGTCTATATTGTTGCCGTTTATGGTGCCTCCAGAAAATGAAGCCGTGCATCCATCTGCAAAAGATATCAGTCTGTTGCAAGAGTCTTTACCTGTAATGGTTCCATTCAATAAAATACACTCGTCATCATAAATAACTAAAGAATCATTTTGTGTGGGTGCTGTGAAACTTCCGTTTAGATGGACTACTATTACTGAATTGGCATAAAGGTTATGAATACTGTCAAGTATTCCCCTGACTGCAGTAAGGAGGGTGTCGTTAATTGTTATATCGTATCTCTCTTTCCCTACTTTTATGAGATTCTTATGAGGATTGGCTGTAGTAGGCGGATTGAAATAGATACAGCCCTTTACGTTTCCTTGTGTACTACTTATTCCCCAATTATCAAACAATTCATTATAACTACCTGATCCGTAAACTTGTTTGGTGTTGTTGCAATAGTTGTGGTAAACACTTGCTTTACTTCCTTTTAGGCTTAATCCAATTGAGTTTCCATTGATAATATTGTTTGCAACTAATGTTGCAGTGGATAAAGTAGTTAAGCTTACTGCTGTTGTACAACTGTCGATTGTGTTATAGGTGATGGCTTCATAACTAGAAACAGATTCTACACCAGTAGTACATTTTCTGATAATGTTGTTGCTCACCGCAGAATTATTTCCATTTATATGTATGCCTAGAGTGGTGTTTTGTATATTATTGTCGGTACAAATAAAATTAAAACTATTGTTATAAGAAATGCCTGTACTTCCGCAATTATTAAATGTGCAACGCGTGACAGATCCTGCATCGGCATAAAAAGAAGGGCCTCTGCCGTTGTAATAGATGCCTCCTTTTTTGCAATTAGCAATAGTCAACCCATCAATGTGTGTCTTTCCTGAGTTTGTTACATTGATTCCAGTAACATTATTATTTCCACCATCCAACAATCCAGTTCCGAAGGCAACAATAGAAACCATAGTATCGGAGGGTACTGCAATTAGGGCGGCTGCTGTGGTTTTATTATTTGCCAATATAGTAGCATAATTAAGTATCAGTAACATCTTGCTGGATAAGGTAATGGGCAAAGAATCTATTAGGAATACACCTGAAAGAGTAACTCGGATAATGCTCTTAGGATAAGCAGAACGGGTTGTTTCAATGTTAGCTTGTATGGTGTCTACTGGCGCACTGTGAAATGAAAGATCGGTTATTGTTTCGGATGGATTGGTAAAAAAGGATGAAGTAGGGGAGGAATATAGACTTTGGGCACTCCCCAAGAAAGGAATAAGGAAGAGGAACGATGCTAATATGTACCTGCCCATTGTTTGTAATTAGTATTATTTGAAATCCAATATTCTTAAAAGTAGTATCTGTTTCTATGCTTTTCAAACCTGTTTTAGAAAGCATTATAAACATTATTACTTTCAATGGGGTTATTGGCAATGTCAATATTTTATTGATGAACAACAATGTTTATATTGTTTATGTTAACATTGTTATCATGGTGGATTGTTCTTTCAAAACATCCCTTTGTATAGCATTAACTAATAGCTATAATCTTCTACCAACCCGAATTTTGAGTTAGAGCAGGATTTTCATCTCGCTCGGCCTGCGGAATAGGAAACAATAAAAATTTTGAATTATAGGGTACATTACAAGTAGGGTCTATGAGACCTCCCGGATTGGTAGTAATCCATGCTTGATTCACTTTGTCAAATATGGGCAATCCAGAAGGTATTGTAGGAAGATATTTACTATACTGATATTGATACATGGTAGGATAAACGTCACCCGAATTGTCTGACCCTTTCATACGAACCATGTCAAACCAACGCTTACATTCACCTACAAACTCAAGTCCTCTTTCATCAAAAATCATTTTTCGGAAAGCTTCTTTAGATAAGGCAGTGGTTGCCAATACTGGGTTTCCTGCTCTTTGTCGCACTTTATTAAAACCAGAAATACGACTAGATAAATAAGTGGCAGATCCTGTGGACAATTCATTTTCTGCCTCTGATTGAATTAAATATAGTTCGGATAATCGGAAGATGAACATATCATTCTCATTGTCTGATGCATCTAATCCTTTAGCATCTTGATATTTTTGAATAAATGGATATTGATAATTACTAGGAACCGTATCTTTTGAATAGGTAGGAAGGTTGGGATAGGTTACGTACATACTGGAAGAACCTATTTTTCTGGCCCAAGAGGTTAAAAAAGTAGCAGATGAGCGACTATTTGGTGTTGCATATTCTATTAAGTAATCTCCAGAAGTATAATAGTTGTAAAACCAAGGTTCCAATTTGTAAGATCCGCCACCTGCCCCTAGATCACCATTTATATTTTTGCTAGGATTGCCACATACTCCACCCATTGTACTAGGAGAGAAACGGCTAGCATACCCCGATCCTTGAGAGTTTGTGCTAGAAACAGAACGATCTCTGGTAAAACGAATCCCAAAAATAAGCTCAGTACCATAATTGTTCGATTCATTATTTACGTTCCATAGGTCTGCATAGTTGGGCACCAGACTATAACCCCCACTTTTAATTACCAAATTGGCACAACTGTCAGCGCTTTTATAAAGGGAACGGCCATTACTTCCAACTCTGTCTAAGTAGTTGGCATAAGTTAGATAAGCTAATGCCTGTAACGATTGTACAGCTCCTCTGTTTGTAAGGCCTATATTATCGGGAGTGCCTTTATAATCAAGTTCCTTTGAAGCTAATTTGAGATCCGAAAAAATGAGCGCATATACGGAGTCTACAGACTGTCTGGTGGTATAAAAATTAGAGGTGCTATTTGCAGGTTCGGTACGAACAGGTATTGGCCCGAATAATCGAACCAGGTCAAAATAGCTAAATGCCCTAAAGAATCTAGTTTCTCCATCTTCTTTTACTTTAAGTGTAGAATCGGTACCCGATTTTGTTTTGATAGATGGTAAATAGTTTAGTATAAAATTACAGTTGTTAATTACTTGGTAGTATCCTGCATAAGCATTCTCTATATCAGGAGAGGAGGAGTTATACACTTTTTGACTATATATCTGAAACTGGTTACTATTAGTAGTAAACTCATCACCGCATAGTAATATCAATTTCAATAGTCCTTCTTTGTACATGTTCTGGTTTTGGAAAATGCCATAAGTACCTTGTAGTACTTTTAAAACATCTGCAGTTGTAGAAACGTAACTTGTAGATTGTGTATCACTAATAGGTTGAGATAGATTCTTGTTACAAGAAACGATAATGATTAGTAAAACTAAATAGACAAATATTGTTTTGAGATTATTCATTTTGACAAACTTTTTTGAATTAACAACTTGATTATAGATTAAAAAACAACATTCACACCTAACGAGTATGTTTTATATTGTGGGATGGTACCAAAATCAATGCCTTGCATTAAAGCATATAGGCCTGAACCGCTATTTTGTGCCAAGCCACTTACCTCAGGATCAAACCCTTGGTATTTTGTAATGGTAAACAAGTTGGTTGCATTTACAAACACTTTCAAAGAACTGATAGCTTTTATCTTACGCACATTGAAAGAATAGGAGATATTTATATTTTTAAGACGTATAAAAGAACCGTCCTCAATCAGGTGGTCACTTACCCTGTTGTCGAACAAAGAGCCGGTTGTTTTGGCTCTTGGAAAGTAATTACTAGTACCCTCTCCACGCCATCTTCCATTCCAAGCAGCTTGTCTTAAATTCCCAGACGCACTATAAACCAGACCATCATAATAATATCTGTTTAGATTAAGGATAGATTCGCCTTGTTTGCCCATAATAAAAATGCCTACTTCTAAACCTTTATACTTAAAAGTGTTTGTTAACCCAAAAGTATATTTAGGAGCCGGGGTGCCTAAGATGGTTCTGTCCTCAGGGGTAATTTGCCCATCATGAGTCAAGTCTGCATATTTAAAATCACCTGGTTGAGCGTTTAAATTATCCGTTGGCCCATTAAGAACTTCTTTTTCATTTTGATAGATTCCGGCAATTTTATATCCATAGAATGAACCCATGGCATAGCCCGATTTTGCAATTGTACCAATTTGACCTAATCCGGTAGGTATTAATTGGTCGCCATAAATCTGACCGTTTTGTCCTAAATTAATTACCTTGTTGCTATTAAATGAGAGGTTACCTGCCACTATCCATTGAGCTTTTTTAGAAAGGTCAAAACGAGCGGTCGCTTCAAATTCCAGACCCGAGTTCTGAATTTTTCCTAGATTAGTTGCATAAGTTCCAAATCCATTATCAGTAGGGATGGGTAGTCCGATTAGTAAATCAGTGGTCATTTTTTGGTAATAGTCAACAACAAACTGGAATTTATCTTTTGAGAATGCTAAGTCAAATCCGATGTCAAACTGACCTGTTTTTTCCCATTTTAATTTTGGATTGGGTATATTTTTTAATATCTCTCCACTTACAATTGAATCCTGACCAATGCCCGCTCTATTCGAAGCAAGCAATCCTACCGTTGAACCAATTGGGATATTTTGATTTCCTGAATATCCATAGCTAGCTCTAAGTTTTGCTTGAGAGATAAAATTGTAATGTTTCATAAACCCTTCGTTATGAATATTCCAGGCTATTGCAGCAGATGGGAAAAAAGCCCATTTATATCCATCCGCCAATAAAGAAGACCCATCAGCTCTTCCAGTAAGCGTTAGTAAGTATTTACTATTAACAGAATAATTGATCCTTCCAAGGTAAGATTCTAAAAATTTAGATGTCTTTGTAGATTTTGGTAGATTAACAATAGATGTTCCATAGGCAAATCCATAAGCACCCAAAGCATCATTGGGGAATCCTTTTTCATTGATACCATAAGCAGCACTTTCCCATGTTTGTGTTGTAAAACCAAGTACCGCATTTAGTCTGTTATTAGATTTTATTTTTTTAAAGTAAGACAGGGTAGTTTCTGTAGAATAATTTTGATTTTGGCTATTGCTTAAAAAAGCTTCTCCATTATTGTCGTCACCAGTTGTGGTACCTCTTCCCCAATAGGTAGCACTTTGACTGTTGTTTTGGTTGATACTACCACTTACCCTTAATTTCAACTCATCTTGAATGATACTGTACTCCCCAAATACATTTGCAAGAATCAATAAGTTTTTTGATCTACTTGAAGAATTGGATTGAATAGATAATGGGTTGTACTTTAGAGAAGTGTTTATTTCTCCATCAGCATTTAAAGGATGACCAAGTGGCGATAACCTAAGGGCTGAACCTACGTTAGAACCACCTTGGCTTGCATGATTGGTGGATTGCAAACCAGCCAAATTATCTGAGAAGTTAAGTTTTGATGTGATACCAACTTTGAAATTTTTATTGGCTTGCCTGTCCAGATTAAAAGAAATCCCTTCTTTGTTGTAAAAGGTATTTTTTATTACACCATTAACAGCTGTATAATTAGCACCCAAAGAATACTTAGTTTTCTCATCCCCACCTAAAATTGATAACTGGTGGTCTTGAGAGTTAGACCTATGAAAAGTAACATCCTGCCAATTAATATTTGTGGTTGTATCTCCTGTTACAGTAAATATTTTTCCTGAATTACTATTAGACTCGCGTTGATATGCTGTAAACTGAACATTGTTTAGCATAGGTATTTCCTTTGGAACTTGAGATGCATCATACCTATAATTATAAGAAAGTTTGTCTTTTGCTACTTTTCCTCTTTTTGTGGTAATCATCACCACCCCATTTGCACCACGTGAACCAAATATAGCAGTAGAAGAGGCATCTTTTAATACTTCTATAGACTCAATATCGTTTGGGTTTATGTTGGCCAATGCATTACCGGGCTGTGCTTGTCCTGTGAAATAATCTGCACCTGGTTTCGAAAACACAGTGGAGTTGTCAGACTCTACAGGAACCCCATCTATAACAATTAAGGGCTGATTAGAGCCCAGAGATGTAGTACCACGTATGTTGAATGTAATGCCAGACCCGGGATCGCCCGAGTTCTGTGTAATGTTAACCCCCGAGGCTTTCCCTTGAAGTAGCTGTTCGTAAGAGCTAGAGGTTTGTTGTGCAGCATTATCTAGTTTTACTTTAGAAACAGAGCCTGTTAAATCGCTTTTTCTGACTGTTCCATAACCAATTACAACTACTTCATCTAAAGATTTAGAGGTGGCGGTTAGCTTTATTCTAATGTTGGTTATGTTAGCCACCTTTTGTTCAATTGCTTCATATCCTGTTGAAGAAATAGCTAGTGTAGCCTTATCATTAGTTAACTTCAAAGAGAATTCTCCTCTTTCATTTGTGCTTGTGCCATTGGGTTTCCCCTTTTCCAAAATTGTCACACCAACCAATGGCTCCTCTTTTTCATTTGTGACAATACCCGATACAACCTTGTTTGGTAAGACTGAGGCCGACTCACTCTTCGTTTTTTCACTAACCCCCTTGGGTATAATCATATATAGGATTACACGATTTTCTACTACCTTGTAGCCTATGTTGTAGTTCCTTTGGAGGTCTTGTAAGAAATCCAGAACTTTCTTTTTATTTGCTGAATAAGAAACTACCCTATCTGCGTTTATGGAATTAGGGCTGAAGGTGAAATTAACTTGTGTCTGTTTCTCAACTTGCGAAATAACAGCCTTCAGTTTTACATTCTCTGAGTTCAGTGTAAACACCTTGTCTAATATGGTTTGTCCAAAGGCTTTATTTGTACTTGCCATCCCCGATAGAAGTAACCAAGTGAAAATTGTAACTGTCATTGACCTTACTGATATTTTTACATCAGCAACCGTTTGCCGCCTTTTTTTCATACGTTAATTTTAAATTTTACTGTCTAATAAACAGTTGAACATATCTGCTCATGCAAGCAATTAATAACTGTACCTTCCTTATTCGGATAGGTTAATTACACCCTTTTCCTTTGATAAGAATTTTAGTGCCGTCTATTTCAAAAGAAGAATTAGTAGCGATACAGATTGTTTGCAATACTGAGAATAAATCCAAATTGGAAACATTACCTGTAAACACACAATTATAAAGATTCGTATTTTCAACTATTATCTCTATACCATAGTTGTTTTGAATTTGCTGGAATACTTTGCTTAAATTCTCCTGTTCAAAAATTAAAATATTTTTTACAGATACGGCTGTATCATTTGATAGTAACTTTTCAGGCTTATCTACAATGCCATTCTCAAATATGTGTGCAGTTTCGTTGTAGATTGCTTTTTGATTTGGGGTTACAATAGTTGTGGCTTTGTCAAATTTATGTGCAAGAGATAACATTTTATCATTCTCAAATACCTGAACCCTACCTGTTCTAACTGCAACTTCTACTTTCCCAGT
>CANGFK010000084.1 GCA_947452925.1 Chitinophagaceae bacterium
AATCAGTTTAGTCTGATTGGGACTTTTTTTTGCCCATATCAAAACTATGAAACCCGCCTAAATTGCTATATAGCATCCCCCCTCCTTTCTTTTACAGTATGTTTATTTGGCTATCGTGTAATGTCTTTTGGCAATCGGGGAGTATATTTTGGCAATCGCAACGTCTAATTGGTCAATCGCAACGTCTATCTGGTTAATCGCAAGGTCTGTTTGTGCAATCGCAAAGTCTAATTGGTCAATCGCAAGGTCTGTTTGTGCAATCGTAGAGTCAATTTGGTGAATCGCAGAACCTATTTGTGCAATCGCAGCGTGTTTTACCCTACATTATGCTTCTTTCTTTTGGAAAGAAGTATGTGCAATGTTGAACAGATGATACTGCTGCAATTTTGCAACAGGCTGTTGCAAAATTAGATGAGGTGGCTTGTGCCTTTCACTTTATGTAATGCCAGTTAGAAACTGGGTTGACTAATACACACAAGTGATGCTAACGCAACACTTGTGTGTGGGAGTTCTTGTGTCTGAATGATATCATCTATTATCATTCCTTTGACTGCCAAAGCTTCCACCGTAAGTTTAGAAAATAGGAAGAAGGACTAATGGACTGGCTTTTATCATTTGCAATAGACTTGAAAGGCTTATGTAAACCCAAGCTGATGGATAGTTTATCGAGGGGATTATAAGTAATTGCTACGTTTCCGCTAAAGTAGGAATGCTGTATCAGGTTCCATAAATCGTTACCGGTTTTAACGTCTGCGTTTGAGTCTTTGGCTACAAGTCCATCAAATACTCGTATGATTTTATCATTAATGTAGGCAGATACTATTTTGTTGTACTCAACCCCAAATGAGACTTGCCACTTTTTAGCGAACTGATATTTATAATCTACGACAATTCGATAGCCAAAAGATTGTAAAAGCGTAGCAATTCGATTTACTTTAATGCTAGTATCTATTTTGAATTGAGAGGTAGCGGTATCAAAACTATACCAGCCCGTATCCAGCTTTATGGTTGACGCAAGCGCACCTATCGACTGTATCTTATTTTCGATTGTAAAGCGCGAATTTGTTTGCATCACAAACGGATTCACAGAAAGAGACACCGTAGATTTACTGCCCCAATTTTTATATAACCAAACGCCAGGAATCAGTTGTTTGGTGGTGTTACTGTTGTTGTCTGTCATGGGCAAAGAAGCACTCCATTGTAGCCCAGCACTCAGCCTCCATAGAATAAGCTTTTCTATTGGCTTATTGGCTTTCTTAGTCTTAGAAGAATCTTTAGTAACAGCTATTTTGTTAGAATCTACCACTAAAGAATCAGGTTTAGTAGTAGTGATACTAATGTTTCTTGAAATACTATCATCAACCCTTGTGGCTGAAATACTATCCATCTGGCAGCTATTATTCTTTTGAGTTTCAGGTATCCTTTTAGGCTCATTGTCAATTGCTTTATTGCTTGATTTTGTGTATTTAATCGGTCTATTATCTGCCTTTTCATTAAAAAGTACGATGCCTTTGTTTGTCTTATCAATTTCATTTGTTGTGAGCAACTTCTTTGTAGATCTATTGATAGATTTCATCCCAATTGTATACTTCCCTTTCGCTTGCGACGTATTTTTTTTTGGAGCCATTATCACGGTTCCGACCATGTCATTATTAGAAGGCTGTTCATCCTTATAAACAGGTGTTGTATTAGTTGAACTAGCATTTACAATTCTATTACTTACAGCTATATTATGTTCTTTTTGCTCTTTTTGGTTGATTGCCCGAGAGGTAAGTTTGCTCTTTATCGTATTGACTGTATCAGAGGGGAGCGTTGCTTTATTTATTACAGACTTTACGGAAGTAGTATTCGTCACTTGAGTCGCATTTGTTACTTTACTATCTGCGTCTACAGCTATCTTTTTTCCTGTTGTAATCAAATGCTTTGGTGAATGATTCTCTTGATTACTTGTTTTATTGTTTTGCGGTATAGATAAATGGTTAGTGTTAGTTGTTACCTTTTGTTTACTTACTAAAACGGTGCCCAATAACCCAATACCTACCAATACAATCCACCAGAAAGCGAAGCGTTTTCTTTTTCCCTTCTCATTCTCTACAAGAAGTACAGGCACAGGAATTATATCAGACGATTCTTCGTCCAAAAGCTTCTCCATCGCCTTCCAGGCATTTTCTGCCGAGATAGGTAACGGAGGATTATTCCATTCCTCCCATTGGGTTATATCGTATTTGTTGTCTAACACTTTTATATAATCATACTTTTTGGCAAACTCATTTTTAATTGTTTTCTACCCTCGCTTAAGTGCCATTTAATAGTCCCTTCACTTATTTGTAGCTGTATTGCTATTTCTTTCACCGAGAAATCATCCAGATAAAACAACTTACAAACAACCCGAGTGCTTTGTGGTAAAATAGAAAATAGGTGAACTAATTCTTTCGACTCAAACGAGTTAAATAGATTTTCTTTTGCTGGCAACTCGATGTTTTCTGTAATTTGTTGTGTTTCGAAAATTGTTTTCTTGTTACGAAGTTGTGTTAAGGCTGCATTTCTAACCAATGTATACATCCAATTAAATAAACCTCCTTTTTGCTTATCGAATGAATTGATATTTTTAAATACCTGAAGCATACCATTATTAAGCGCAGAAAGTGCTTCATGGTTATCATCAAAAAAAAGTTTGCATAAAGAGAAAAGGGCTGGGTAAAAGTGTTTATACAGTTTCTCCTGACACAATCTGTCTTCTATTTTGCAACCTTCAATAAGGGTTTCTAATATGGTGGGTTGAGTAATCAATTAAAGGTGGGGGCAAATGAATGCCCCCAATTAAGTTATTTTAAGTTAATTCTTATTTAGTTAAAACCTTAGGAGAAATTACGACTCCGGAAGTGTAAGGCCATGTAAAAGTATAGGTATTCCCCGTTTTAGTTACACTCCCTGTGTAAGTAATATTGTTAGATACTATACGTAAGGAGTATTTGCCATCTTGCCAAGTGGATAGATAATTTGCTGTATTTGCAACAGTAGATATTCCTGCTGAGGTAGTACCTGAAGGTAATAGGACACCTTGGTAGTTAAGGTTAAAGCCAAAACCACTTGTGCTATCATAACCTAGTGTAGATACTAAGGTAGCAGCAGTACTTGGGTATTGTTTTGAAGTACTAGCTTGCAAGAGAATACCAGAAGTAATTACGCCAGTATCAATTAAACTTGGTGTAATATTTATCTGATCATTTGTAAAAAATGCAACGGCAGTATCTCCATAACCATTATGATAATTGGTGCTATCCACTGGAGGAACGTAAGTAGGGTAAAAAGCAGAATCTTTAGGTGCATAATGTGTAGTGTCATTACCAGTAAATGGAATACTATCTATTGAAATTGACATGCTGTCATTTACAAATCCATCTGTTGCGGTAACAATGTATTTACCCGCAACAGTAAACTTGAAGGTGGCTTTCTTACCACTAATTGCTTTAAATACTCCAACTGCAGGTATAACTTTCCATATAACAGTAGCAGTTGAACTACTACTATTTTTTAGGACAAATGCTACAGGTTCTCCCGATTTAATGTTAGAAACTTTTGCCGCACTCAGTCCATTGTTTGATTGCGGATTTACTGCGGAAACATCCGAGCTCTTTTTACAGGCAATAAAGCCAATTGTCATTGCAAGACCAATGCTTGCTAATAGAATCTTTTTCATTTTAATAAATTTTATACGTTTAAATAATTTAGTTAATAAAGTTTGTTACAAAAGCTTTTGTACTATGATATACAACAGTACAACTAGGTTAGGTTGGGTAATCGCAAAAAAATATTTAAAGGAATCAATATTTATTAGTTTCGTCTACCAGAGTCTATTCAAAAATCAGCAATTCAAACGTAGTCACATTCTGTCTGCAGCAATTATTTTTTTTAAAGAATCACCCCGGCCTATCGGCCACCCCTCGAAGAGGGTAATTTGGACGCTGCTAGTTGGTGGATTGAGGCTATTTGATTGGTTTATTGCTTTGAAAATTAATAAATATTTGAACGGAGTAATAAAAGGTACTTTTGGAAACAATAAAAAAATATATTATGTCTAACATTGCTATCCATTTAGAAGATCTTGTACCTGTTGGTAAGATGACCATCAATTCTTGTGAAACCGACCTCGCCGATTTTACGGCACTTTCCCCTGAATATTCTGTTGCTTACATTACTGCGGCTCGTTCGCAAATGGCGGGTGTGGATGCTGTAATTAACCCGAGAAAGCTGATTTCGGAGCGGGTGGTGATTACTCAAAGGATGGATAAAAACCTTGGACTATTAATGGATCCCATCAATAAACTGGAATATTATCTGAATAATGCCGTTGGACTGACCATATTGGTGAAGGACTTTGGTATTGGTGAAGTGAGGGCTGCCAGGAATAGTGGTAATCTGGAGACATTGGATACTGCATTGCGTGATCTGCTGGTGAACACTGCTGTGCCAGCTAACCTTGCTGCATTGGTGGCTAAGGGCTATTCGGCGGCGAAAAATACGGTGATTGTGAACATTAGGACTGGCTATAGTAGCGACAATGCTGCTCAGGTGGCGAAGGACAAGGAAATTACTACTTTGAGGACTACTAATGCTCCTATACTTCAGGAATTTTGGGATTTACTTTCGCAGATATGGGCTGCTGGGAAATCAATTTATAAAGTGAGTAACCCAGATAATGCCAAGTATTATACATTGAGCCATATAGAATCTGTTATTCATAATAATGCACTTCATGGTGGATTCAGGGGGAAGGTTACGCACCTGGGAATAGCAATAAAGGGTTTGGTTGTCGAAATAAAACCTGTGTTGGGCGGTCATACAAGAAAAAGCACCACGGATGTCTTAGGGGATTTTGATATTACGAGCCTTGCTGGTGCAGAATATAGTTATACGGTTTATCAAGCCGGTGTGGTGTTGAAAGCGGGTACTTTTGTGTTGGCTACTGCACAGAAGCTGTTGTTGAATATTGCAGCGTAGGACTTTAGATATTAGAAATTAGATAGTAGTTATTAGATAGTAGATATTAGTTTAGGAAGGCATAGATGGCGTGAAAGCTGTTTGTGCCTTTTTTGTTTATTGGGGGTTTACAGCGTTATAACTCCTGAAAGATTGAATAGTAGCGGAATACTATTGTATCCTCTTGTATCGTGAAAGGTGGTGTTGGTGAGGTTTTGAATGCCTAGATTTAGCTTTATGAAGTTATTTACGGACAGTGAAGAATTTAGATTGAATACTATATAGCCGTTTAGTCTGGAATCATTTGCGGCATTCCCTACTTCGTAATAATTGCTTACACATCTTGCTGAAAGGCTGATATAATTGCCGTTGGTTGATTTATAAGTGAGTCTGGCGTTTACGGTATGCTTTGGTCGTCTTATGAGGTAGGAATAGTTGACGGTGTCTGAATAATTCTGCCTGCTGATGGTTGTTTCATTGCCCGTCAGAAAAGTGTAGTTTCCTGAGAGGAGGAAGTGTGGTGTGAGGTGTAGTTGTGTTTCGTACTCAATACCTCCTGATTTTAAGGAATAGCAATTGGCATAGGCACTTGTGTTGGAGTTGAAATCTATCCCATTGCTGAGGTTGTTGTGGAAGAATGATAGCTTGTGAGTGGTTGTGTTTGTGGTTATTTCTACACCTAACTGACCGCTGCGCATTGTCTCATTGGATAGGCTGTTGTTGCCAATTGTATTGTCACTGTATTGGTAGATGGAAGGTGTGAGGAAGCCTGTGCCAAGGTTGGCAAAAACGCTGATTGATTTATTGAACTGATATGTATTGTTGATGAAGAAGGAACTGGCTGCATTCATTTGTTTGCAGTTGTTGCGTCTAGCGCCTACTGAAAGGGTGTAAGCACTGTCTTTGTTTTGATAGTTTATGGCAGCATAACCACCATATTGATAGGTTGAAGGGTAGATGTTTTGGCTTGTACCTTGTACCGAATCATAGAACGTGTTGTAGAACTGACCATTTCTATAATCTGCTCCGATGGTTAGGGAGGTATTTTTGCACAGAGAAGCCTTTATGGTGATGGCGGCACGTTTTGCAGTTCCTTTTATATATTCTGAGTTGGTGGTAGAGTAGTGGTAGTCTCTGATTGAATTACAGATATTATAGTTGGCAAGGAGTGCGTAATTACTTTTTTTATAATTTAATTCGAAGCCTTTATTGATAATTGTATTGGTGTAATAAAAGTTTTTTGTGTCGATGAAGTCTTCCTCATCAGAATCTGCTTTGTATTTGCTGTTTAGATAGTATCCTGCAAGAGACAAATTTTTGGCAGGCTTGTATTCCAACCGTGAATTGTATAGGTTGTTTTTGAAGCCATCCTTGTCATAATTATTTTTTCCGGTAGTGTCCTGCGCATAAGAAAAACCAGTTGTTTTGAAAGTAGAATAGCTGAAAGCGTAGCTGAATTTGTTTTTAGCACCCCATAGTTTGGTAGTTACTTCCTTGGCTGCTTTGTTTCCCCAACCAATGCTTGCAGATAAGTTAATTGGTTTTTTGTAGTCTGATCTTTTTGTGATGATGTTGATTGCACCTGCCATAGCACCGCTGCCATAGTAAGTGGATTGAGCCCCACGATAGATTATGATTTCCTCTATCTCATTAAGAGAGATGAAGTTGAGGTCGAAATAGGCATCAGGAATGCTAGATGGATCCCACACAGGAATGCCGTTTAGAAGGATTAGTACTTTTCCACCAAGACATCCTTCCATGTACATATTGGTAAAACTACCGACAGGTTGATAAGCACCATTAACCACAATCCCGGCTTGTTCATTCAGTAAATTCACCAATGTTTTGCCATAGTTGGCTTCTATTTCCTGGTGAGCGATGCGGGTATATGCTGTTCTTTCTATTTGCACTTCCTTTTGTTGAAAAGAGGAGTCTTTTTGGGCTAAAGATTTTATCCCTAGTGAGAGCGTCAGGAAAAGAAAGAGGAACCTAGTGGTCATGAGTAAAGTAAGTTTTCGCTGTACTGGGTATAAACAAAATGTCCTTCAAAGTAAAGCTTTTGAAGGACATTTAATTTATGAAATAACTTAAATAAAAGCTAGAGTTTAACTTCTTTTGGTTTGTTTACTACAAATACACGAGCAATGTTGAAACCAAAACGAACGGCGTCTACATTCCATTTTGAAGTTGTTTCTTCTATGAAAGAACGGTCGTTCATGTCTGGAGAGTTGGAGAAATGAAACTGAAATACGTGACCACCAGTTTCAATATCAAAACCAACCGATAGACAGTTGACGTATCCTTCTTGCTTGGTTATTCTGTAATAGTACTCAGAAGTAAGGTTTACACGTTTGGTTAGGCGAATTCTTCCACCTAAGCCAACAGAATAGTAGTCGTTAGACATAGAAGAAGTAGCTACTGAGTTGTAATGAATAACTGTAGGAACTACTTGCAAAGAGATATAATCGTTGAATTTGCGTGCAATGATTGCTTGAACTGAATAGTTTAAACGGTCTGTGTAGTTGTTGAATGAATTACTTTTTTCTGTGCTCAGCAATACGCCACCAGACAAAGAAACAGAAACTGGCATGGTTACTTTGCCAGTAGACTGACGAAGAATTTTTAATTTAGCAAAACCATCAAACAAACCACCTTTAGTTCTACCAACACCAACCATCAATTTGCTATTAATACCATAATCAACACCCATACGCATGTTGGCACCATCTAGTCCCCAAAGACCTTTTGCGCCTGCATTGATGGGCGTGAAGCGGTGAGAAATTTTTACATCCAATACGCCAGCTCCAACATTTTCAATAGACTGTCCATTAATCATACGTGTAGTCTTGAAAATAGCTGTGGTATAATCTGTTTGATTTTGCTTGTCTTTTTTGTCTTGCTCATCCATGCTTTTAAACAAATCGACGTCTTGTGCCACTGCTATTTTGCAAGTACAAGCTAGTATGATTGCCAAAGCAAAAACGTGTTTTTTAAATACTCTTTTCATAAATCAATTTATAAATAATGAAATTTTATCACCCTAGCACTAGTCGTATTTACAAACTATTACAGTCTTTGCGTTATCACTGATTTGTGTTCCAATGTAGCTTCCATGTATAAATTCCTTTAATGGGATATTTAAACTAGCCTTTAGAGTTGGTTTTCCACCAGCTATAGTGATGGTACCGGGT
Source organism: Chitinophagaceae bacterium (assembly GCA_947452925.1). GTDB lineage: Bacteria > Bacteroidota > Bacteroidia > Chitinophagales > Chitinophagaceae > Parasediminibacterium. Next base: position 8,172 of record CANGFK010000084.1, read on the forward strand.
ACTGTCATTTCTTTTCCTTTCCCATCAATAGTCAGTGTTCCTTTAGCAGAAACGTCGTAAGTGCCATCCTTGGCAAAGTTTACAGAAGCTACATTAGTGATGAAACCTTTAAAGTCAGCTTTAGGAAATTTGGTACTCTCCATGTAGTTTTCATTGAAATGATCTTCCATTAATGCATTAGGAAATTTAAAACCTTTAATCAAAACATTAAAAATTATTTGTCCAGATTTATCTACGAATTTACTATCAACCTGGTTGTTAACAGCCTTGATTGGTTCAGCACAAGTGCCAGTAGCATCAAAACTAATTTGCCCTGTTTTAGTTGCATACACTTTTTGAGACATTGCACTAGTCCCTAACAATGCAGTGAAACCAGCGATAAGAATTACCTTTTTCATATTTGTTGTTTTATTAAGTTTAATTATTTTTTGCTCCTTGATTTATCCAAGCAGCTATTTGATTTAAAGTACAAGAACTAGGCTTATGACCTCCACCCTTAGGCATTGGCTCATAGTTGGGGGTTGTACAGACGCTACAAGTTGCATCTTGCCTTACTGACGGTAAAAGTTCTCCGTTTAGTGCTTCTGTTTTTACTCCTTCATAAGTATCCAGAATAATTCCGCCACCGCTACTTTTAGCTACTGCACTCCCATGGCAAGTATTACAGCCAGTATTTGATATATAAGAGGCAATGCTTCCTGCATAAGAGACATTGGCTGTATCACAACCCAGTAAAATACTATTAGGGTTTACCACATCAGCTTTGTCGTAGTAACAGCCAGCAAACATGCTACCACCTACTAATAGAGAAAAGATAATTTTTTTCATATCTGTTATTTAAATTGAAAGTCGGGTTACAGATTAATAGGTTATTTCTTGTGTGAATATTTGAGACTCACAGCCATCACCATCCTTTATTATTACTTTGTAAGTGCCTACTTTTAATAGAGAATCATCAATTGGAAGCTTTTGCCAGTTTCTACCACCATCTATACTCGCGTAGTAAGGTCTTCTTGTGATGTTTGATGTGACGAAGGCATTTCCTGCTGCTCTTGAAGTATCAATTATGATTTCACCTAGTATATGGTTGACGGTGTCTACCTGCTGAGTGTAGGCAATGCCGCTTAAGGTAGTATCGATAGAGATCACTTTACTTTCACACCAATCAGCAGAGTGCTTACAAGAGGTAGCAATACATAGCGTAAATGCTGCAGATGCTACAAGGACTAATTTCTTCATCACTTTTAATTATTATAATCGTTATTTAACACAATTGATGTACCTATCGTACACCAATTAAATTTATTAAAAACATCTGGCTGTTTTAGTGATAAAGCAGCCAGATGTAAGAAATAATTTATTGAACAATCAATGTTTTTTGGCTACTTGTATTGCCATTTGATACACTGATGTAGTACGTACCGGAGGCAAAATTGCCAGATGGAATTGATAGTGCATTTGAACCTGCATTAACTGTTGATGTGGTGCTGTAAACTTTTTTACCTTGAGTGTTTATTATAGTTACTGCGATATTTCCAGTTTGAATGCTATTGTAGTTGAACTTGATTGATTGACCCAATTTAACAGGATTAGGATAAATACCAGTTATCAAATTCTTAGATGCTTGTAATGAAACGGACTTAATTGCTGAATAGTTAAATACGCCATTCTTATCGATAGATTTCAACCTGTAGTAAAAAGTGCCACACAATGCGCTTGCATCATCAGCAAATGAGTAGTTGATGGCAGCGTTTGAAGTTCCTTTTGCTTTTTGTGTTCCCACGATTTTGAAGATGCGACCATCAGTACTTCTTTCTAGTTCGAAGTGGTCCGTATTGATTTCTGTAGCAGTAGTCCAGCTCAATGAAACTTTACCTGCATTGGCTGAAACATTAAATGAAGCAAGAGACACAGGAGTGGTAGAAGGATTAACTGTAAGAATGATTGGTGCACCTAACATTGCATGATCTTTAGAGGTTGCTGCATTATCATGATTACCTGCGTTGCAGGCATAAA
>CANGFK010000085.1 GCA_947452925.1 Chitinophagaceae bacterium
CAGTTAATATTAAACCGCATAAGGAATATCAAATAATTAACTCAAACAGCTTCTTAATCTTTCTTGAAATAAATAACTACCATCGAAAGTCGCAACCAATGAGGTAAAACAGTAAACTTTTTTGGGGGGCTAAGTGTATAGATGCTTCTTTTCTTGAAAGCGTTGCCTATAATGTCATTTTTTTTCATTTTTTTTGAATCGTGAGTTTTATTCCAAATTACCCTAAAGATTAAGTCGAAATTCTTACAAGGTTACCAGCAAAACAATAGGCTTTCGTAGCTCACCTTGTTGTAATTAATATTATCTGATAATATCATTTGGGGCAAGTATGGCAACAATTCAACCGTTCGTTAATTTATGAGACAACAATTTAAACACATACCCTTAGTTGGGTATTATTCTGTTTGTAAAAAAAACAACAATATCCTTTATTTTATCCTATACATATCAGAAGGTTTCGGGAAAATTTCTAAAGAGTTCGTTTCCATTTCCGAAACTATAATTGCATTGGTCATAAGACGTTGATAGGCAGATGAACAGGGTTGTTGGCCTGTATGCACAAGAACCATTGTAGTGATAGTAGAGTTGATGTATGATTTGTCAGTAAAAAAGCCGTAAATGTTCGACCGAAGATTAAATAAACCCTATCCAACATCGAATAAACCCCACCCGACTGACAATGAAGCATATCGAAGATCGAATAAACCTCACCCGACTGACAATGAAGCATATCGAAGATCGAATAAACCCCACCCGACTGACAATGAAGCATATCGAAGATCGAATAAACCCCACCCGACTGACGATAAAGCACACCTAAAGTCAAATAAACCCCATCAATTCCCAAATAAACGACAGGTGTTTTCGTAATATCCAGTAGAAACCTTACAATTTTCCAGACTTCCTTCTGTAATCAATTACCCATCCAACCAGTTCATTGTAACTGTCGATGCCACTTTGTTGTTGGTTGGCTTTCAGATATTGGTCATATACATTTTTGATAATGGGTTCTACGTTGTTCTTTCTTCCTAGTATAAACTCTTTATATAGCCGCCTATCTCTTTTTACTAATGGGTTTAAGGATCTAAGGTTCAAAATGCCACTCCAAAAGTCCCGTTGTAACAATTCACTGTTGGCAATCAGAAACACCTCAAACAATGCCGAATACCTGAATAGAGTATAAGGCGAATGCATAGCTGCCAGATAGCCTACAAAACTTGCCTCACTTTCACTGGCATAACCCAACTGGTGTGCCATCTCGTGACAGGCAACAAAAGGCATGTAGAATTTGGGCAGATCGGTATTCACTTGTGCCTCGCCAGTAAACGGGTTATAATAACCAGAATAACCAGCATAGCTTACAACTTCCGTAAGCAATGAAGGCTTTACGGATTTATTTTTATATGGAAGGAATGGATAATTAACTTTTACTGACTGATAAACACTATCTGCCATATCAAATAGGTCTCTTTCTTTTGGATAAACATAATTGCTGTCTCCTAGTTTCATTCGTGCATCATTCAGTTGCTCGGTCACTTCACACAGAAGGTCCTTAAGTTCTTCATCCGAGTAGGTAGTGTTTTTTAGGTCTAGTTGTAAAGCAATCCCTTTTCTTTCATAGTTGAGTCCCCATAAAATATTGAAAACAATAAAAAGCCAAAGCATTACTTTTATTGTAGAAAGTAAACACTGCTTGAGGTTGTGCCAGTTGAACTTTTTTTGAATGATTGATAAGAGAATCCTCAGTAGAATGAAAATTAGATAAACTAAAAATGCAGCATAAAACAGATCGCCAATGCTGAAGTTGATCCAACCAAATAACAGTCTTTGAATGTGTGCAATGGATGGAAAAGTGTGTGTAGAATAGATAGATTCTACAATTTCAGGGAAACAGGAAAATATTTTTATTGCACTCCCCAGCGAAATGGGTATTAGCCATTGAAGCCATTTTGAAGGAGTTAAAGAGGATATTTGCTTGTTTTTATCCATTTTGATGGTGTAAATATCTCTATTATTTGGATAAAACAAAACTTTCCTTTTGTCATTCCGATTTTGAATCGTACTTTCGCCCACCCAAAAAAGCGGACATGAGCAACCGTAGAGAGTTTGAGATAGCATTCGTGGGTTTAAGACCGGGTGTTCATGAGTTTGAATACAACATTGATAATAAGTTCTTTTTAGATTATTCTCAGGATGATTTCACAAACTGTACTGCTAAAATAAAGTTGCTTTTAGATAAGAAAAGTAGCTTTTTGCAGTTGAAGTTTGACATTGATGGTTACGCAGAAGTTGTTTGTGACAGATGTAGCAATCCTTTGAAGAAGCAATTGTGGGAGGAGTTTAACATCATTGTAAAGATGGTGGATGACCCAGATACTATGAACCTTCAAGAAGAAGACCCTGATGTATATTATATAAGTAGGGGAGAGAGTCACCTGAAGATTGCCGACTGGATTTATGAATTTGTTTCGCTATCAATCCCCTTACAGAAAATGTGTTCGGAAAGTGAGTTTGGAGGAGACAAATGCAACAAGGAGGTATTGGAGAAGTTGAAACAAATGGAGGAAGAAGCAAATAAACTATCTAACCCCATCTGGAAAGGACTTGACAAGTTTAAAGGGTTAAAATAGGGTATCAATTTTTCGTTATAACAAAATAGTTTTCTTAATTAAATAAAATTTGACATTATGCCTAATCCTAAACGTAGACACTCGCAACAACGCAGTGCTAAGAGAAGGACACACTATGTAGCACAAGAGGTTACATTGAGCAAAGACACAACAACTGGCGAAATTCATGTACGTCACCGTGCGCATGTGAGCGAGGGTAAATTATACTACAAAGGGAAGTTAGTTTCTGAAAAAGCTCCATTAAAGGCTTAGTCTTTTAAACCCCTTTTAGTTTAATTATATTTTCCACACATGAACATTGGCATTGACATGATGGGAGGCGACTTTGCACCGCAAGAAGCGGTGAAGGGTCTATTGCTTCATCTACAATCCAATACTGCTCAGGTTAATATATTTTGTATAGGTGATGAGGTTATTATAAACTCTTTATTTAAAGAGCATAATATCTCATCACCTTATCTTCATCTGGTACATGCCTCAGAAGTTATTGGCTACCACGAGCATCCCACCAGGGCCTTCAAAGAAAAACCAAACAGCTCCATCTCTATCGGTTTTCATCTATTGGCGACGGGCAAAATAGACGCCTTCATCAGTGCGGGTAATACAGGTGCTATGTTGGTTGGGTCTATGTTTAGCATTAAAGTTATTGAAGGGGTACAACGCCCCGTTGTAAGCGCCATCCTTCCCAAAATGAATGGGGGAGAGGGGGTTCTGTTAGATGCAGGCTTGAATGCTGACTGTAAACCCGAACACCTGAATCAGTTTGCTATCCTTGGTAGTTTGTATTCTCAATGTATGTATGGAATTACCAACCCAACGGTGGGCTTAGTGAACATCGGAGAGGAAGAGGGCAAAGGCAATATTGTGACTCAAGCTACTTACCCTCTTCTGAAAGAGAATAATCACCTTAACTTCATTGGTAACATTGAGGGGCGCGACTTCTTTAATGACAAGGCGGATGTTATTGTTTGTGATGGTTTCACTGGTAATATAATTTTGAAGATGGCTGAAAGTGTCTACGATATTATGGTTGCCAAGAATTTACAGGATGATGTGTATTTCAACCGCTTTCACTATGAAAACTATGGCGGTTCCCCTGTTTTAGGGGTAAATAAGCCAGTCATTATTGGTCATGGCATCAGTTCTGCTAAAGCCTTCAAGAACATGATTGCCATAGCTGAGAAGATGATTGAAACCGATTTGTGTGGTAAAATAAAAGAATCCTTCAAGCCAACTGTATAGTCTGATACAGCTGTTCATACAATTCCATTTTCTAGGTCATCTATCACTAGTACGTTAAAACGTATGATTCTATTTGCATCTTCCAAGCCTCTTCCTTCATATTTAATTTAATCAGCGTAAAGCGAAAGAAATATTAGGGAACACATTACAAATTATTGAAGCGATTTTAGTAAGTGCGCCCGATAAAAAAAGGGTTCTTAAATTAATGAACTAGATACTACACATCTTGAACAGGTAGAGTAGATTAAGCCTGTTACAAAACTTTAAATTCATTCACTAAAGACTGTTGCCTTTCGTTAGCAGCATTTTATATACGTACTCTAAATTGGAAAAATGAAGTTGCATTTTTATGTTTTTGTTTTGGTGGCAGGCTTAGTGATGTCTTGTGGAAAAAAGAGTTATCCAACGGCTACGGCAAACAGTACGGCCGTAAAAAGTAATGATGCATTAGTGGCATCTGAGCCATTCAGAACTGCAAATTATAATAACACGTTCTATCCTTCTGTGTTGGAAGCTGCCAAAGGGGTCGCACAGCCTTTTTTGTTGCAGCAAGGATACTTAAAGATCCCTGGAGTGACTGTGAATGATACCAACCTGATATATGAAGGAGAAAGCTACCATGTCTTTCAGCAATACTGGAATCCTGCAAAAGACCCAGCAAAGGCTTATCATAAATATACCATCAAAGAAGCAGAATATTCTAAGTATAATGCGGGTAATCTGCTGGATGTATGGCCAAAAAGTTGCCCCAATGCGTTGTATGATACTGCCACCAAAACCTTCAATGCAACAATAGATTGTGTAGGCTATGGCTCTAGATTATTGGGTGCAGTTGGGGACGGAACTAGTGGTAATAATGCTTATGTAGAGCTGATTAACCAAGTTAAGGCTGTTAATACGGCTGTCATTTCGGCCAAAGGGCATGTTTCTACTGCGTATTCTTTTGCTACAGTGTTTCCTTCACTCAGAACAAAAGAAGGAAAAGGTTGGACATACATTGCGGGTAGTGTGGATGCACCTGCTGTTGATGAATATAACCACACCAAGTCCAACAAATTGGGCAAGTATGATGGCGTTCGGAAAGGTGGTTTTGCTAATAGTATTGCAGGAGATGTACTATGTTTTGGCAATGGACCAGGTACAAAGTTTAATGGACATTTCATGGTGATTGCATCCAAGCCTCGGTTGTTGGATGCTGATGGATTGCGTTATTACTATCCCAATGTGGTGGATGGAATAATAAGAGACACGCTGCAAGCCTACAGTATATATGCAGTGCCTGTTTTTGATGATTCTGGTCTTGAAGCTCACTTCGATGATAGCCGTCATAGGGCAAGTGGTATTGGTCATGGGACTGTTTTGGTTGTAACAAGCCCTACTGATGATGCCCCAATTGGCATTATTACCAAAGCAAGTAAAAAGGAAAATAAGATAACTATCAGGATGGTTTCAGAGAATAAGTCCACAAGCATGTACGCTCTTTCCGTCGCTAGATATAAATAATTTAGAAGGTTCCCTGATTCTTGCTTAGTAATGATTTTGGTCAGAAATAGCACTTTTATGGAAAGAAAATGTGTTATTTGGAAGGTAGACCTTAATTTGCACGGATAAATTTGAGTACTATGCTTTCGATGAAGACGCAGTATGCCTTTAAAGCACTGATGTATTTGGCACAAAAAGACAATGGAGAACCCATATTGATAGCTGAAATTGCAGAGAAAAAAAATATACCACTAAAGTTTCTGGAGAATATTCTCTTGGAACTAAAGAAGGCTGGCGTATTGGATAGTAAGAAAGGGAAAGGTGGAGGATACTTTTTCAATCAACGACCTACCGATGTAAGACTAGCAAAAATCATGAGGTTGATAGAAGGACCCATTGCCTTATTACCTTGTGTAAGCCTCAACTTCTACCAAAAATGTAAGAATTGTGATGAGCGCCATTGTGGTTTAAGTACCGTTATGAAAGAAGTGAGGGATGCTACTTTGCAGATACTAGAAAATAAAACTGTTGCCGATATTGCACTTCTTAACATTTAATTAGTATTTTTGAAAAAAAAAACTGCAAAAATTATGAGGAAATCAATCTTGGCCCTAGTGCTACTGCCCCTGTTCTTAAGTGTAAATGCCCAAAAACTTATTGGAGGTAAAAACATCGTAAAACTAAATCTAAGTTCCCTAGCACTAGGAACTTACAATGTTACTTACGAAAGAAAAATATTACCACACATTACTGCTTCTTTGGGCATAAGCAAAATGCCCACAAGGTCTTTGCCTTTTCAAAGTGCTATTGAAGATTATGCAAAGTCCTCTTTCATAGATTACGGCAACGCTACTGTGGGTAATTTTACAGTTACTCCAGAGCTACGTCTTTACCTGATTGGTGCTGGTCACGGACTTTACGTGGCGCCTTATGGTCGTTATACTTCCATGGACTTGTTTGTGCCACTTAAGTATGATGTTGATCTTACAAAACCTGGTCAGCCTGCTCAAAGTGATGTGAGGCATATGAAGGCTTCCTTCTCAGGAACTGTCCATGCTACAAGTGGTGGATTAATGATTGGTACACAGTTTCAATTGCTTACAAAGGTTGTTTTGGATATCTGGATTGTTGGAGCACACTACGGAAGCTGTGATGGTGACCTAACTGCAACCTATACTCCTTTAGATCAGAGTCATCCAAATTCAGCAATCTCCAAAGCAGAAAATAAAGGTATTCAAGATGCATTAAATACTTTAGATCCTTCTCCTTTCAAGGTAAAGGGGACTCTAAATCCCAATGCACCAACAACCAATACTGCTAATATTAATGTTAGCGGCCCTTGGGTAGGTGTTAGAGCTCTGGGTATCAACGTTGGTATTCGTTTCTAGAATTAACTTTCTTTAATCATATAAAAATGCCTTTGCTTCACTGCAAGGGCATTTTTATTTCAATTAATTTAAGTTCGGCAACAACTCTGCCTTGTTTCTATTAGTTTAGCAGCCTAAATAAATGACTTATGCTACCTGATTTTTTGACCGACTTATGTAAAAATCAATCTTATAACCCCGATAATTTCTTTCTTATTGCTGGCCCTTGTGTAGTGGAAAGCGAAGAAATGGTGATGGAGATTGCGGATAAAGTATACACCATCTGTAAGCGTCTGGAAATACCTTACATCTTTAAAGCTAGTTATAGAAAAGCAAACAGAACAAGTGCCAACTCCTTCACAGGTCTTGGAGATGATACGGGGATGGAACTGATTAAAAAGGTTGGATTGACTTATGGCCTCCCTACAACATCTGATGTTCATGCTGCCGAGGAAACTGCAATTGCTGCTAAATACATTGATGTGCTTCAGATACCTGCTTTTTTGTGCAGACAAACAGATTTGTTGGTAGCTGCTGCCGAAACAGGAAAAGTAGTTAATGTGAAGAAAGGGCAATTTCTGAGTGGACCTTCTATGAAGTTTGCAGTAGAGAAAATACAAAAAGCAGGCAACAATAAAGTGATGCTCACTGAGCGTGGCACCACCTTCGGTTACCAAGATTTAGTGGTGGATTACCGTAATATCCCTTGGATGAAAGAACAAAATGTTCCAGTAATAATGGATTGTACGCATAGCTTGCAGCAGCCCAACCAAACAAGTGGCGTTACTGGAGGCAATCCTCAGTTGATTGGCACAATTGCCAAAGCTGCCATTGCCACTGGCGCTGATGGATTGTTTATTGAGACACATCCCAATCCGGCAGTCGCTAAGAGTGATGGAGCAAATATGCTTCGTTTAGATTTGTTAGAGCCATTGTTGGAGCAACTACTACGTATCAGGAAAGCTGTTTTGTAGCAGATAAGGTATTGAAATTAAAAGGGGAAGGCATCATTAGAATTCAAATAATGAGGCCTTCCCTTTTTTTTATATATTCCAGTTGTAAACTAAGTAGAAGGAGGGGCAAAAAAGAAGGGTCGCATAGACATGCAACCCCGTTTTTAAAATCCAATATCCTATGAAAACCGAGACAAATATAGAGAAGGTTTTCGAATTAATTGTAACAGCAACTTTTTTTCTTATAAAATAATTAAAAAAATGTGCAAAACTTATTCTTTCTCCATCAGCCAAGTGTAGAAATGAGGGAATGCTTGCTGCCAGAATTTCTCTTTGTGCTCTCCCAATGGGTTCAATTCTCGCTCCACTTCATAGTTTCTTTTCTTGGTAAGGATGTCATACATTCTCTCTACATCATTTACCATCGAGCCACTTTCTTTGCCTCCTGCATAGAAGTAAAAACGGGGTAGGTGAGGAGTTACTGCATTGCTGGCATCATTGTAAATTGTGGGTGCTATCCAGAATGCAGGAGAAAACAGGCCCGCAGCACCAAATACATCGGGGTATTGCAGAATGGCATATTCACTGATGAGTGCGCCCATGCTGCTGCCTGCTACATAGGTAAATTCTCTCCCTTTTTTTGTTCTGTATTTACTGTCTATAAACGGTTTTAAATTCTTTACCAAAAACTCTGCATAAGCCTTTCCTTCGCCTTTGGTGTCGGGTGCAACGAATGATCCCTTTGTGGAAAAGTCATACGGACAGTATTCACTCATGCGCTTATCTCCCCCATTGTCAATGCCTACTACAATACATTCCCTGTCTAGTTTTTTTTCTAGTGTATCCAGACATTCATCCACGCCCCATTCGCCAAAAGGGGCGGTCTGGTCGTTGAATAAGTTCTGACCATCTTGCATATACAGCACAGGATAGGTCTTAGCACTAGTGGAATATCCCTTTGGCAGATAAATCCAGATTCTCCTTGTTCTGTTTAATTGAGGGATTTTGAAGGCGGTATCAATTATCTTCACTTGGGGACTAGCTGAATAACGTTTTGGACGTTCGGGGTAATCGTCTTTCCAACCAGCAATGGTAAATTCTTGTGAGATGTCCGACGAAACATCCAATACCCTGTCACTGATGTCTCTGCCATCGGCCATACACTCTACTTTGTCAAAGCTGCCTCTGGTAAACTTAAAGGCGTAGTTGCCGATAGCTATCTCTTTCAGTACAATACTTTTTCTGCCTCCTGCAAAGGGTTTCAGTTTATAATTTTCATCTTTCGGGTTCCAGTTGTTGAAAGTTCCACTGAGATAGATGTCGTCATTCTTTTTGGTAGCAACGTCTGTTACCACCAATCGAACAGAGAACTGTGCCTTACTGGATGCTGCGCCGATGATTAGCAATGCGAATAAAAGTATCTTTTTCATGAATCGAATATAAGTAGTATCAACAAAAAACCACCTTCTGTTGGGAAGGTGGCTATAATTAAATTATAAATTTAATCCTTAATCTAAAACCTCTACGTCGGCAGGGTATTTAGATTTATTAAACTGAAATAAATTATCGCTCAGGGTAGCATTTGTGTTGGCATTACTGATGGTGAGTTCGGTGGTATTGTTGCTTTTATCCAACACTTTAGCCTTGGTAATGAAGTTTTTAACCTTATCGATGAAGATATTTATCTTTTGAACATTCTTCCTTTTGTCATTAGGAACCAACTGAATCTGGTGAAAAGTTCCTACCGAAGTAATCAGTTTGTAGGTATAGTCTTTATCATAAAAGTTAGACAACAGAATCTGCGGACTCAACGTAGAACCTGCATCATCCACCCCAGAAACGGTGATGGTTTTGTTGCCATCAAAGTTGTATATTTTGCTTCCATCGCAGATGATTTCAATCTTACCTTGCTTCATCAGGTATTTCTGTCCCTTCATCGAAACAGAACCAACACGGGATCCATTGTCTTTTCCTTTACTGGAAATAGATTTGAGGGAGAAGGTGGCCGTCATAGCTTTCACACCTTTAATCTTTGCACTCACGCCATCGAGTATCTTTTTTGCTGCGGGGTCGTTCTGGGCTTTTACACTAAAAAAAAGAGGCAGAATAGCCAAAAGAAGTAGAAATGTTTTCTTCATTTACGATGTTTGAGCTGCAAATATAATAACCACGCTATTAGGTAAGCAAAAAGGGTGGGGGTTTAACTAATAATTGAAGATTGGAAATGGCAGGTGTGGAAAACGAGACGTTATTTTTATTAAAGTTCAAAGTTTGATTATCTAATCTTTATTTTATGTAATGGAGAACCATTAATTATCAATAACTCC
>CANGFK010000086.1 GCA_947452925.1 Chitinophagaceae bacterium
GTACCTTATACAATTAATCTAAGTAAAGGAAGTTGGAATAGTATAGACATACCAATGTCTGCTTTCAGCGGAGTAGATCTTACAAAAGTTGACCAGATAATGTTTGTTGGTGGTGTGCCAGCAGTAGGCGGTGTATTTTACTTGCAAAATATTTACTTCTGGTCTAATGGTCCTTTAGCAGTTTCATTGGCAAATTTTAAAGCTGCAAAAGTTGGAAATACTGCAACACTAACATGGAAAACTGCAAGTGAAGTAAACAATAAAGGATTCAATGTACAACGTAGCAGCAACGGCACAAACTGGACTACTCTGAAATATGTTGCAGGCGCTGGAAGCAGCTCAAGCTATTCTTTTGTTGATAACAGCCCAATCAATGGTGTTAGCTATTATCGCTTAGGTTTAGTAGATGCAAATGGTAAGATTACATACAGTTCTACATTATCAGTTGATTTTTCTAAAGTTACTATTGGTATTTCATTCTATCCTAATCCAGTTAAGAGTATGATGATTGTAAGCATTCCTGCTATACAGAATAATTCTGCTAGTTTGAGTTTGGTTGGATTGAATGGTAGAACAATAAAGACTGTTCAGTTAGGAACACAAAGTTCCAACAGCAATCTGTCTGTAAATGTGGCAGGCTTGTCAAAGGGTATTTATGTATTAACTTTAAAAGATGGTGCTACAGTAAAAACAGCTAAGGTTGTTGTAGAATAAGTAAGGTTATCAAATAATATATCACAGGGAGGTTACTGAGTAAGGTAGCCTCCCTTTTATCCCGGTTTAAATTATCCAAAAGAGTTCTATTCAGTAGTTGTACGATGTATAAGCCGACAAAGGTTTGAGAAAGGGTAGAGATGCTTGTGATGTACTAAAAAATGGGATTAACTACTTAAAATAGATTCATTAGAAGTAATATTGATGTAGTTATCAATATGATTTCAAGATAAAGCAAAAGTACTTTTGTCCTTTAGATTTTCTTCACGTTTTAAAACGATTGCATTATGAAATTAAAAGTCAGTTTGTTATGTATCGGTATTTTTTTGAGCGGATTACTTTTACAAGTCGCCGCCCAAACAAATATTGTTGTAACGGGAAAAGTAAGAAACAAAGTAACTGGTCAACTTCTTTTTGGAGTTACAGTTAAAAGTGATAAGTCTAAAAAGTCTACACAGACTGACGATAAGGGTAGCTTTAGTATTTCAACCCCAGTAGGTTCAGTATTAACCTTTACTTATGTAGGCATGGCTTCGCTAAAATATGAAGTAACTAATGCTGGTGATGTTGATATAACAATGGTTGAAGATATAAAAGTAGGAGATGAGGTAGTAGTAATTGGTTATGGTGTGCAAAAACGTTCTAAAGTTTCTGGGGCTGTATCAACTGTAAAAGGTGCAGATATCGAAAAACTTAAACCAGTAAGAACAGAAGAAGCATTACAAGGAACTGCTTCGGGGGTAACGGTGATACAAACAGGTTCTCCAGGTTCTAAACCAACCATTTTAATAAGAGGCTCAGCCTCCAATTCAGGAAATGATCCTTTGGTTATAATCGATGGCGTTCAACAAACACAAGATGATTTGAATTCTATTAGTCCGGCTGATATAGAAAGTATCAGTGTATTGAAAGATGCTGCTATGACGGCAATTTATGGAGTTGGAGGTGGAAATGGAGTAATTCTAGTAACTACTAAAGGTGGCAGAAAAAATTCAAAAACAGAGGTTGCCTTAAATAGTTTCTACGGAAATCAAAGTGTAATTAAAAAAGTAGGGATGCTGAATGCTACTGAATATGCAGCCATGGTAAATGAAGGAAGTGCAACCAGTGGCGGTCCCATTATTTTTAATAATCTTTCAAAGCTTGGTGTAGGCACTAACTGGCAGGATCAGGTGTTTAAAGATGCTTCTACGCAGAATCACGGTATCACGGTAAGAGGGGGGAGTGATAAAGTGACCTATTTCTTATCTGGTAATTATATGAGCCAGGGTGGTGTAGTAGGTGGAGACGACAAATCATTTTTCAACAGGGGTAACTTTACTTCTAATCTTAATTTTGACTTATCTTCTAAGTTGAAATTCTTGGTAAATACTTCGGCTGTAATGCTAAGTACTAAAACGGTATCAGAAAATGCTTTTAATAGTATCTTGGGTAGTGCTCTGAACTTCGATCCTACCGTACCGATTTTAAATACTACCGGAACTGTAGGTCAATATGGCTACAGTACTTTATTATTATCAGAAGTATTTAACCCACTTACCAAACTGGCAAATACATATAACCAGAATAAGGGTACAAAATTTTATGGTAAGTTTGAATTACAATACGATGTAATTAAAAACCTGAAATTAACCACCCGTTTTGGTTATCAGAAATACGACGACAATTCTAAAAGTTTTGATCCATTGGTATTTTATGGGGTAAATAACGTAGGTAATACCCTTAATGCGGATGGTAGTACCGTTACAGGAATGCACAATAGTGTATCAAATGGTAAGTATAGCAATTTTAACTGGACTTACGAAGCCTTTGCAAATTATATATATAAGCTGAAAGAAGACCATCATTTTGAAGTAGTAGTAGGATTTTCTCTAGGAAAATCGTCCGGAAATACAGTAGGTTCAAGCAGACAAGATGTGCCTTACAATTCCTGGACATTTGCTGATAACACAATTGCTACTGGCGTAAACTCTAATAGTAATCCTATTGCTCAAACTGGATATTACTATGAATATTTTACCAAAAACTCTTCAACATTCGGGCGTATTAATTACGATTATAAAGACAGATACTTAGTTTCTTACAATCTTAGAAGAGATGGTTCTACTTCATTTGGAACCAATAATAAGTTTGGTACTTTCTCTGCGGTATCCTTAGGTTGGGTGGTTAGTAAAGAAAGCTTTTTCAATTCAAAAGTGATTGATTTATTAAAGGTTCGTGGTAGTTCTGGTACTGTTGGTAATGACAAAGCTGCCCAAGCTTATTATACGTCTATAATTACAGGTGGTCCAAGTTATGGCTCTACTGCAAATAGTAATGGTTATAATTTTAATAATATCTTCTATCCCGGTTCTACTGTAGGTAATGTAAGAAATGATAATGTGAGTTGGGAGTCAGATAAACAAACCAATATTGGTTTTGATATGGTATTATTGAAGAATAAGTTTTCTGTAACCTTTGATTACTATACAAAGAGCGCTCATGGTCTTTTATTTTTCCCTTCATTATCAGGCTATATGGGTACACTTGCTCCACCACCAGCAAATGTTGGTTCTACAGAAACAAAAGGTATTGATTTGCAGATTACCTACAATCAACTTATCGGTAAATCATTTAAATTGAATAATAGTTTCACCTTTACCACTATTAGTAATAATGTAACTGCTACCAATGATAATGGTACAGCCAAATTGTATGGTGGTTATTACTTTAATGGTCAATCTCAGTCAGTAACGGTTTTTGAAAAAGGACAAGCGCCTGGTTATTTTTATGGATTCAAAACTGCAGGCTTATTCCAGAATGCTGCTGCAATATCGGCTGCACCTGCTCAGGTTGGAGCACAGCCTGGTGATATTCGTTTTGTAGACGTAAATGGAGATGGTAAAATAGATGCAAATGATAAAACAAAAATTGGTAATCCCTTTCCTAAATTTATTGCTGGTTGGAATTTGAATTTGGAATATAAGAACTTCGACTTTACTGCTTTCTTCTATGCTTCTGCAGGAAATGATATTTACCGTGCCTACGAAAGAAACGCAAACTATACGAATAAATTCAGATCTATTTTAGGAAGATGGACAGGAGAAGGAACTACCAACGATGCAACAAATCCGCGTTATTCTTTTACCGATGCCAATAACAATGCTCGTGTATCGGATAGATATGTAGAAGATGGATCATTTGTAAAATTGAAAAATATACAATTGGGATACACCTTCACAGGAAAGAATATTAATAAGATTTTCCAAAAATTAAGAGTGTATGCTCAAGTTAAGAATGCCTTTACTATTACCAAGTATACAGGATTTGATCCTGAAATATCAGGTGGTCTTTTGGATACAGGTATTGATAGAGGTTCTTATCCTCAGGCAAGAACAGTAGCATTTGGTCTTGACATTAAATTTTAATCTTCAATTAATTACAAACAGAAAAGTATGAAAAAATATTTTGTAATATCAACACTTGTTGTCATCATAACATCGCTGTCTTCCTGCAAAAAATGGGTAGATACTAATCCGCATGACGCTTATGTAATTACTGATTTAGACTATTTAAAATCAGAAAGCGATTATAGAACCATGGAAGTAAGTGTATATACTCCTTTGCAGTGGTTGAATCAAGTTGTACCTATTGGCGAAATTGCTTCTGATAATGCAGTTTCAGGTGGCGAAACTGCTTCCGATGTTTTGGACTTGCAACAAATAGATGATTATACCTTAACACCGGTGAATGGTACTTTAACAGATTTGTGGAAATCTGCTTACGAAGGCGTAAACAGAGCCAACTATATGACAAAGTACAAGGTGACCAATCTGGCGGGTGATAAAGTTGATTTTGCTGGTAAGGAAGCACTATATGGTGAAGTTTATTTTTTAAGAGCCTATTACTATTTTACCCTGGTAAAAATGTTTGGGGATGTTCCTTTATTTACAGACAGAAGATTAGCACTGGCTGATAACAAAACACTTACCAGATCTCCTAAGGCGGATGTATACAAACAAATTGAATTAGACTTAACTAATGCTATTGCAGTATTACCTGCTGTTCAAACAGAAAAAGGTCGGATTACCAAATATGCTGCGGAGGCTATGTTGGGTAAAGTATATTTATACGAAAAGAAATATGACCTTGCTGCTGCTATGCTAGAAAATGTGATAACTTCAAATGTATTTACATTGGTACCAAATTTTGCTTCGATATTTCTTGCAACAGGAGAGAATGGCCCCGAGTCTGTATTTGAAATTCAATACACCAATTCTTCACCTTATTACAATTGGGGGGGTGTTACAAGAGGTCAGGGTAATTATGCTGTACAGCAATGCGGAATCAGAAGTTTAAACGGAGGTTCTGCTATGCCTTATGCTTCAGGATGGAGTACTAACCTTCCTACCCAGGATTTGGCTAAAGCATATTCTGCTGGGGATACAAGAAAGTCCGTAACTGTTTTAGATATTGATGCATATTCAGCAGCTAATCCCTCTTTTGGAATTACTTATCAGGTAGCGCCGTATAAAAATACTGGGCTATACAATCAAAAGTATTTACCTAGAAAAGGAGAGACCTCTGGTCAGGTAGAATTAAACTATTTAAACAACTTCAGAATTATTCGTTATTCTGATGTTTTACTGATGGCTGCAGAAGCAAATAATAAAGCTGCTACTGCCAACGATACTAAGGCACAAAATTATGTTAGTTTAGTTCGTCGTCGTGCCTTTGGAGATTTGTTGCATGATGTAACTAGTACAGGTACTACTTTGTATCAAACTATTCTGGACGAACGTAGATTGGAGCTGGCAATGGAAGGCGATCGTTTCTTTGATTTAGTTAGAACTGGTCAGGCTAAGGCTAAACTTACTGGTTTTGTTACTGGTAAACACGAAGTATTTCCTATACCTCAAACAGAAATTGATGTATCAGGGTTGACTCAAAATCCAAATTATTAATCATCAATTTAAAATATAACGATTATGAAATTTTTTAAATATTTAATAGTATTAAGTTTTTTAGCAGCTGTTATAAACAGTTGTAAAAAAGATACATACAACGACACTTCATTCGCTAGTAAAGTTATTACGCCAGCTAACTTGTCTGTATTATTCAAGATTACACAAGATAATTCTGGTACAGTAACGATTATCCCAAGCGGAGAGGGTGTTTCTTTTTTTGAAGTATTCTTTGGAGATTCTAAGACAGATTCTGCAAAAGTAATTGCTGCGAGTACCATTAATCATATATATCCTGAAGGTATATATAATGTTAGAATAGTTGCACATAGTATTACAGGTGGAATTTCCGAGATTACAAAGCCCCTAACGGTATCTTTCAGAGCACCGGAAAATTTAGATTTCTCCATCACCCCAACTGCTGGCAATAAGTTCAAAGTAGGTATTACAGCAACAGCTTTATACGAAACAATGTTTCAGGTATATTTTGGGGATGCAGTAAATGAAGTTCCTTTATTATTCCTGCAAGGTGATACTGTTTCGCACACGTACACTACATTTGGTATCTATAATATTAAAGTTGTTGCACTTAGTGGAGGCGTTGCTACTACTCAATTAATTAAAACCTACAAACTTACCACGGCACAAATAGATTTGCCTGTAACTTTTGATGATGTTAAGTTTGATTATACTACGACCGATTTTGGTGGCGGTACAACAGTTGATGCTATAGATACTACCAACAGTAATAATAAAGTAAAAAGAACTTTGAAACCAGTAGGATCTGAAACATGGGCTGGTGTTACCATAGGAACTCCTTTGGGTTTTGCTACCCCAATTCCTTTAACTGCTGCATCCAACCAAATGAGTATAAGAGTATTTTCTCCAGCGGTTGGTATTCATATCAGACTTAAAGTAGAAAATCATACAGACGGTAAAAAATCTGTAGAAACAGAAGCATTATCTACTGTTGCCAATGCATGGGAAACGTTGACTTTTGATTTTAATAATAATGTAAGTGGTACACCTGCTTTTAATAGTACGTACACTTATGATAAAGCGTCTCTTTTCTTCGACTTTGGTAATGTGGGAACTGGAAAAATATTTTATTGGGATGATGTAAAATACATAGTAGCTCCTCAAACTATACTTTCTATACCTATCGATTTCGAATCTAGTGCTATAGCATACAATTTTACAAATTTTGATGGTGGTATGGCTTCAGTTGTTGCAAATCCATTTGCAACTGGAGCAGATGTTAGTTCTAAAGTAGCTAAAATGGTTAAAGGTGCAGGTCAAACCTGGGGAGGTACGTATCTCACTATGCCTTCTCCAATAAATTTTGCTTCCAAGAAAACATTCAAAATGAAAGTATATTCTCCAAGAGTAGGTGCTAAAATCTTGTTTAAAGTAGAAAATCTTACCAATGGCGCTGTAAGTTTCGAAAAAGAAATGGCTTCCACCGTTGCAAATGCTTGGGAGACTATCACATTTGATTACAGTGCAGTACCAACAAATCAATCATTTTCTAAAATCACTTTAATCTGGGATAATGGTACCGCAGGTGATGGCTCCGCTAACTACACTTTCTATTTTGATGATATTTCTCTTAACTAATTAAAATTGTTTACAATGATTAATAAAATAAAATTATTCGCCACCGTTTTTATACTAGGCTTAATAGCTTTTTTTGGGTGCAAAAAAACAGACTATTCATTCGGTGATATCAAAACGCCAACTGGTCTCACTTTAACTACTCTAGTAGTAGGTGCCGATGCTGCCAATAGTAATGGTGATGGAACTGGTCAAGTTACTTTTACTGCTAGTGCCACTGGTTCTTTAACATATAAAATTGATTTTGGAGATGGAACAAACCAAATGGTACCTTCTGGAACTATTTCCTATAAATATCATACTCCAGGTATAAACGACTATACTGTTACTGTAACAGCAGTAGGAACTGGTGGAAGTGAATCTGTAATAAGCAAGAAAATCACAGTACTAACAAACTTTACTATTCCTGCTGATATTGTTACAAACCTTACCAACGGTTCTTCTCAAGTATGGCAAACAGATCATGATGCCCCAGGGCATGTAGGTGTAGGGCCAACAACTACTTTTACTTCCGATTGGTACTCTGCAACACCTAATAGTAGAGATGCATGTTTATATGATGATGAAATAACTTTCACTAAAGATTCAAAAGGAAACATCTCTATGTCAGTTGATAATAAAGGACAAACTTTTATTATTGCTGCAGCAACATCTTTTTACAGTCAAAGTGGCGGAGATAATTGTTATACAATTGCTACTACTTCAAAACAACTTTCTTTCATGGATGCAAGCTCTGCGTCTACTTCTGCTAACTCTACTAGAATACAATTTGTAGTACCAGGAAATGGAATAGTAAATTTTGCAACTGGTGGTAATACGTATGAAATAATTTCTATTACACCTACAACAATAACTTTAAGAAACATTGGAGCGGATGGAAACGCATGGTACCAAAAATTGAAGGTTAAATAAATGTAGCAACTATGAAAAATGTTCTAATGTCTTTTCTACTGCCGTTATTATTGATAGTTTGTTCTTGTACTAAAAGTACAAACAATTCAACTAGTAATACTGCCCCTACCAATTTGACTGTTACAGCAAATGTTAGTACGGACAGTTCGGGTAATGTATCTTTTATTGCTGCAGCTACTAATGCAACTAGCTATGATTTTGATTTTGGTGATGGGGGTTTACTTAATGTCGTAACAGGTATAACTACCTATAAATATTCTAGTTCTGGCACTTATACGGTAAATGTAATTGCTAAAAATGCTAGTGGATTAATTGTTACAAAATCAATACAAATTACCCTAATAGTTCCTCAAACAGCAATATGGTCCGACGAATTTAATATTAATGGAGTACCTGACCCATCAAAATGGACTTACGACTTAGGGACTAATAATGGTTGGGGTAATTCAGAACAACAATATTATACCAATAGACCTAGTAATATTACTGTTCAGAATGGGGTATTAAAGATTACAGCTACAAAAGAAAGTTATAACGGAAGCAGCTATACTTCTGCAAGAATTAAGTCGCAAGGATTATATGCTTTTACTTATGGAAGGGTTGAAATAAGCGCTAAATTACCTTCTGCTATAGGTACATGGCCAGCACTATGGATGTTGGGAAGTAATATTACAAACACAGCTTGGCCTGCTTGTGGCGAAATGGATATAATGGAACAAAAGGGAAATGAACTGAATAAAATTTATGGTACAGTTCATTATCCTGGTCATTCTGGTGGAGGCGGTGTAGGTAGTACATTAACTATCGCAAATTCTTCAACTCAGTTTCATAAATATACTTTAGACTGGTCTGCTGTAGCTATTAAGATGTATGTAGATAACGTGTTATATCTTACAGTACCTAACACAAACAGTCTTCCTTTTAATCAGAATTTCTTTTTCATATTGAATGTTGCAATGGGAGGAACTTTCGGAGGAACTATTGACCCTTCATTTACCTCAGATTCAATGGAGGTAGACTATATTAGGGTATATAAATAACATTTGGATATTTCTTACCAATATTCCTTTCATAAACTTAAAGCGGATTGTATATACTTTTTCAAGTCTAGCATTCCGCTTTTTTAAATCTGTTCAGGATTAATAGAAAAAGATGAAAAGTATAGTACTTCAGTGCCTTAAATGCTTTGTTTTACTTCTAATATCTACTAGTTGTATTTCGCAACAGAGTAAGGTAATAGTAAAAAAAGAAAACAATGGCTTTGTACTTGAATTTAATGGGAAACCTTTTTTTATTACAGGGATGAATTGGGATTATTACCCTATTGGAACAAATTATAAATATAGTTTGTGGCAACAACCTGCTGCAACTATCAAAGAAGCGCTTGATTATGAGATGCCTCTTTTAAAGAATATGGGAGTAAACGCGATTCGTCAATATGCAGTCATTCCTCCCGAGTGGATTAAATACATTTATAATAAGTATAGAATTTACACAGTCCTCAACCATACATTTGGAAGATATGGACTAACCATCAATGAGAAATGGGAAGCTAACACAGACTATTCCAATCAATCGGTAAAAGAAACTTTATTGAAAGAAGTAGATTCAATGGTCTTTAAATATAAAAACACGCCAGGTTTATTGATGTATCTTTTGGGTAATGAAAATAATTATGGTCTTTTCTGGCAGGGAGCAGAAACAGAAAATATTCCGATAGAAAACCGCAAATCAACTATTGCAGCAATACACCTTTATCAATTATTTAATAAGGCAGCTATTTCGATGAAAGCAATTGACAAC
>CANGFK010000087.1 GCA_947452925.1 Chitinophagaceae bacterium
GTAAGCAGATAGATGATAAAATTTACCTTGGTATTTTTGACGGGGGTAATAATTCATTAGTAAAATATGTGTCAATAGATATGGCAAAGGATGGCTCTGTAGTGCTTCAAAAAAAATATTACAATCCTTGCATTCACCCTAAGCCATCTGTTTGCTATCTGATAAACAAGTATGTGGACGAAGTTACACTTCCCAATAATAGTGCGGGTTACACGCTTGCTGTCCAACGCTGCTGTCGTATTCCTGGTATTGAGAATGTCGAAAATTCAGGAGATGTCGGCATAACTTACTCTAACAAAATACCTGGGACAATAAATGGGGTTAATTATTGGAACAATAGTAGTCCCAATTTTGTTCAGAGAGATACAGCTCTCATCTGTTTTAGTACTCCATTTACATTAGATTTTAGCGCTACAGATCCAGATCCCGGCGATTCAATTGCCTACACTTTTTGTAATGGATTGAATGGCGCCAGTTCTCAAGCACCCGGGCCTTCAAACCCTGATGCTCCTCCCTATGCTTCTATTCCTTACAATAGACCATTGTATGATGGCGGATATCCGTTGGGGACTTCTGTTACTATAGATCCAGTTACGGGTATAATTTCTGGTGTGGCGCCAGATGCGCCTGGGGATTATGTGGTTGCAGTATGTGCATTGGAATTTAGAAATGGTGTACTGATAGGCTCAACTAAAAAAGAAATTCATATTACTGTCGGAAACTGTTCTTTGTCAGCAGTTAAGCTAAATCCTGTCTATTCAAATTGCAATAGTTATACTTTCAAATTTAAAAATGAAGACCCTGCACTCTCCAGAATAGTTGATTATAAATGGGTTTTTGGCGATTCACTCGGGGCACCCTCTTTAGATACCTCAAGTATACCCGATCCTACTCACATTTACTCTGATACAGGTGTCTACAGATTTTCTTTGACGGTAACCAACGATGCTGGCTGTGTCGATTCTGCCAAATCATCATTAAGGGTTTTTCCTGGGTTCAATGCAAACTTTGTTGTGAAGAGTAGTTGCATAAAGAATCCTTTCTACTTTATAGATTCTAGTATCAGTAAATATGGTACAATCAATAGCTGGCATTGGGATATGGGCGAAACCACTGCCACCAACGATGTTTTTTCGGTAAAAGATACTTCTTACACCTATCCTAAAACAGGGTTGAAAACGGTGAAGCTCACTATAGGTAACACCATTGGGTGCACTGCCGATACTTCCATCGTCATCAATGTGCGTGAAAATCCAACGCTCTATCTTCCCTTTCACGATACCGTCATCTGTAATGTGGATAGTGTGCAACTGTTATCCAATGAGGTGAATCCGAGTGGGGTAGCTAGTTTCCGATGGACGCCAAATACTGCTGTTTCCAATGATACAATTCCCAATCCCTTTGTTCATCCCAAAACAACTACGGTCTATCATCTGCGTCTTGCAGATCAAGGTTGTTTTGCAGACGATACCGTGAAGGTTAATACAGTGTCGGGTATTGCTGTGAAGATTGAACCTTCAGATACTAGCATCTGTCAGAATGATAGCATTTACTTATACGCGCTCACCCAAGGAGATGGGTACACATGGACGAAAAACAACCTAAGTAATGGCTTGCGTTTCAGTTGGGTAAGTGCCAATTCTAGTGAAAATATCAAGGATCCCAGCAGTGCTAGTCCGTTGATAAGTTCGTCTGTCAATCCTACTACGTATAAGGTAAAAGTAAACTTGGGTAATAAATGTTTTGCGGAAAGTAATGCAACCGTGCATGTATATCCTTACCCTTTTGTGAGTGCAGGTGCGTCCGATTCCATCTGCTATGGCGACAGATTTGTGCTGAATGGAAAGGTAAGTAGCGGTGCATTGTACCACTGGACTCCCAATAATTCCTTGATAGATAGTACCACTCTATTCCCAACTGCTGAGATAGATACGACTACCAAGTACTACCTTACAGCCTATTATACTGGCAAAGATGTTTGTCCAAAGCCAATCAAAGACTCAGTTATTGTTACCGTCATTCCCAAAATTAACATCAGTGCAGGAAATGATACTACGGTGGTGGTCAATGAACCATTGCACCTAGCAGCAATTGGAACTGTAGATTCTTCCACCGCCACTTTCTTGTGGAGAACCACCAATACGCAACAAGATTTTCTGGATAAGAATTATATCTACAACCCAACAGCAATAGTGAATGATTTGAGTATAGACTCCATTACTTATGTCGTTTCGGCTACGTTGAATAATGTTAAGAAATGTTCTGCCAATGATACCGTTCGGGTGTTGGTCTACCAAACATTGCCTCAGATATTTGTGCCGAATGTGTTCATGCCCAACGGCCCGGATGGCGCTTACAGAACCGAAAAGCCAACGCCAGTAGGTGTACTCAGACTAGACTTTTTCAGGGTATTTGACCGTTATGGTAAGATGTTATTCTCCACTTCAAAAGTTGGTGAGGGATGGGATGGTAATTATAAAGGCGAGGCACAACCTTCCGGAACATATATCTACGAAGCAAAAGGAGTAGATTATAGGGGGATAAAAACATTATACAATAAAGGAACGTTTGTATTGATAAGATAAAATAGAACAATGACTAAAACGGTTTTGATTACAGGGGCTACTTCAGGGTTTGGTAAGGCGATGGCAAAGAAGTTTGCTGCTGCAAAGTATAATTGCATCATCACCGGCAGGAGAGGAGAGATACTGCAAGAGGTTGCTGACGAGTTGAAAGAATCTTTTGGGGTTAATGTGCTCCCTTTGGTTTTTGACGTACAGGATAAACAAGCTGTATTCAGTGCTATAGAAAGCTTACCCCAAGAGTGGAAAGTAATTGATGTCTTGATAAACAATGCAGGACTAGCTCTCGGAAGAGATAGTTTTGAAAATGCCGACCTCACCGATTGGGACACCATGATAGATACCAACGTGAAAGGATTGGTTTATGTAAGCAAAGCCGTTGTGCCATTGATGATTGCCCGCAAGCAAGGTTTGGTAATCAATTTAGGATCTACAGCTGCTAAAGAAACCTATCCTGCTGGCAATATTTATTGTGCCACCAAAGCTGCGGTAGATATGATTAGCAAATCGATGCGAGTCGATTTATTACCACACAAAATAAAGGTTACTGCCATACATCCCGGTTCTGCCGATACCGATTTCTCCAACATACGCTTCAAGGGGGATGAGCAAAAGGCAGCTGCCGTCTATGCGGGCTACACTCCATTACATGCAGAAGATGTTGCAAATATTGCTTTTTATTGCGCCACCCTTCCGCCACATGTTTGCATTAATGACTTAGTGGTTACTTGCACTGCACAGGCAAATGCAACAGCTTTCTACAAGGAATAGTCCTCCACTATCACTATTAACTATCATGTTATTCAACAACAAACAGTCAATTTCGATAAATCCCACACAAAACTCGCTAAAAGCCTAGGCAACTACGCTAAAACCTCCCCCGACTGTCATAAAAGCATACACGAAGTCGCTAAAAGCCTACTCGACTTCGCTAAGTGAACACCCCACTGTCATAATAGCACAGGATAGAACGCTAAAGCCCTATCCAACTACGCTAAAAGGTTACCCTCACACGCTAAAAGCAGATTAATTCTCGCTAAAAGCACATCCATTTTTTCACAAATCCCAACTCGACTCAACAAATCAAGACTAAACCAAAATAAATGATATTCCGAACAATCCCTCAACGAGCCTATACGTTAAGGACTCTATAGTCTCTGTGGTTAATCTTTCAAAACCATAAATTTGGAAACGTTACCGTAGATAAATAGCCGAAAGATGTTAAACCAAACTGATATTCGCCTATCAATAGACAAAATCTGCGCTGCTAGATGAAATGGTTTAAAATTTATTTTGCTTTTCCGTCAGTCATCTGCCTACTTCTGATTGCTTGTACTTCAACCAAGAAGGTAGTACAACAAAGTGAAGTTCCATTAGATAAATTGGTTGATAATGCCATTAGAAAGTCGCTAATTTGTTTAGCAAAATCAGTTGAAGAGGTTAAAGACACTGCACTCTATCCAACTTATGGTACCAAAACACTTCAATGGCAACTGAAATCTTCTGACGATTGGACAAGTGGTTTCTATCCCGGTTGCTTTTGGTTAGCCTATGAACTGAGCAAAAAACAACAATTCAGACAATGGGCAATTGATTGGACAAAAGGGATAGAACGTCAGAAATATAATACTAAAACCCACGACTTAGGCTTTCGGTTTGGCTGCTCTTTTGGTAATGGATTACGGTTATTGCCCAACGATACCGCCACTTCCCACTACAAAGACATCCTACTTACAGCCGCCAATACAATGGACAAGCGTTTTTCTCCTGCTATCGGCAGCTATACATCCGACTGGGATTTTAAACCCCTCCCCAATTCTGTTCCCGTAGTCATTGATATTATGATGAACCTGGAGTTGCTGCTATGGACGTCTCAACACATTGGCGATACCGCAAGATATAATCGTTGTTTGTGTCATATTGCCACTTCTTACCGTGATTTAGTCAGGGCAGATGCTAGTAGTTTTCATATTGCCCGGTACGATAAAATAACTGGAAAACTATTAAATCAGGGGCAGTTACAGGGCGATGTAGATTCCAGCACGTGGTCACGCGGTCATTCCTGGATGGTCTATGGGTTGGTGGTAGCCTATCGGTTTACAAAAGATACCCAATACCTCGATAAAGCAATGGCAGTTGCTGACTATTTTTTCAAGCATCTTCCAAAAGATAGAATTGCTAACTGGGATTTTCAATCTACATTAGATTATCGCGATGCTACTGCTTCAGCAGTCGTTTGTTCGGCCTTACTGGAGATGCAAGGATATCTCAAAGACCCACTTAAGCAGCGGTATTATCTGAGTAAAGCGGAGCGCATATTGGAGTCACTTTGCAAACCGCCCTACTTCTCAGAGGGAAAAGGAACTAATTGTTTGTTGTTACATTGCACCCAATACTACCATCGTACGCCAAACACAGATGTACCTTGTTCTTTTGGAGATTACTATTTTATGGAATCATTGCTCAGATACAAGTACATTCAATTAAAAAGTAAATAAGTTAAAAATGAAAATAATACAAATGAAATACACCCTGATTGTCCTTGCTGGAATACTTGCTTGCTCAACAATTCACGCGCAAAACAAAGTTGCTCCCAACAAAGAGCATTTTATCACCAACCCCATCCTTAAAGGGTTCTATCCCGACCCCTCTATCTGCAGGGTGGGTGAAGATTATTACATAGTCAATTCTTCTTTCGAATTCTATCCGGGTCTGCCCATTTTTCATAGTAGAGATTTGGCTAATTGGGAGCAGATAGGATATGTCCTGAACAGACCCGAGCAGTTGAATCTGGATAGCATGCGTGTGTCGGGAGGATTGTATGCCCCTACCATCCGTTACCACAACGATACCTTTTATGTTATCAATACTTGTGTGGGCAGACCAGGCGGCGGAAACTTTTATGTATATGCCACTAATCCTGCTGGCCCTTGGTCCAACCCTATCTGGTTGAAAGATGCGCCCGGCATTGACCCGTCTCTATTTTTTGATGACGATGGTAAAGCATATTACACGGGTAATGGCAGACCCGCTGATAATACCCCCGACTCTAAGAAAAGGCACATCTGGTTGCAGGAGTTAGATTTAAAATCACAGAAACTTGTTGGTGAGAGATCTATCATCTTAGTTGAAGGAGCCATGCACGATGCGTCCAATGCTGAGTCGCCTCACTTGTACAAGAAAGATGGCTACTATTACCTGATGATTGCCGAAGGAGGAACGGGCGATAACCACTCTGTCACCATCTTCAGAAGCAAAACTATCAGAGGGCTGTATGAGTCCGACCGGAAGAATCCGATACTCACTCATCGCAATCTGGGAAAGAATTATCCAATTGCCTGCACCGGCCATGCCGACCTGGTAGAGACACAAAACGGTCAGTGGTGGATGGTGCTTTTGGGCGTAAGACCTTATGGAGGCTTTCATTACAACCTTGGCAGGGAAACATTTATCGCCCCTATTATTTGGGAAGATGGTTGGCCTATTGCTTGTCCAGGCGAAGGAAAAGTATTGTTTAAGTACCCGCAGAATCAATTTGCCTATGCTCCGGTTAAAATACATCCCGAAAAGAATGAGTTTAATGCAGATACCCTTTCTTATGAGTGGAACTTTCTTCGTACGCCAAGAAAGCAGTTCTGGTCATTAACAGAAAGAAAAGGATATTTAAGAATACACCTTTTACCGGAAGTAATTTCCGATTTGGTTTCTCCTGCCTTCATCGGAAGACGGCAGCAAGACACTAGTTTTACTGCTTCCTGCAAAATGAGTTTCACACCAAAGAGCGCATCTGAGTCAGCAGGATTAAATCTATTCATGAATAAAGACTTTTATCTCAGCTTTCAGAAGACACTCCGGAATGGCAAGGAGGTACTCGTGGTAACCAAGCGCTTTAATGGAAAAGAAACCGAAATCGCTGCTAAAGAATACAGCCGCAACAACTTGATTTTGGGTGTATATGCCAAGGGGCAAGACTATGGCTTCAGGGTGTCATCAGATAATATTCATTGGACAACCATTGCAGATAAAGTGGATGGCAGAACATTGAGCAGAACAAATGCGGGTGGATTTACTGGTGCGTTCATCGCAATGTATGCAACTAGCTCGGGTCAGTCATCTAGTAATTATGCGGACTTCGACTGGTTCAGCTATTCAGAAACAAAGTAGTACGAACGGATTTAAATCAAATAATATGAAATTTTCCTTGTGGAGTCTGTTGCTCCTGTGTATCTGTTTTCAAACTAACGCATCCCCAAATAATACAATTGAAATGCCTGGTCATCCTCGGTTGCTGGTATTGCAAAAGGATATTCCTGGCATCAAAGAGCGGTTGAATCATCCCGACTTTACCGTGCTGAGGGAAGCGTATGAGAAACAAAAGCACTTTAAAACCAATGGTGTCTCTGCAGATGGTGAACCCGATGAGGACATCAGGCAGAAGGCGGAAGCATTAGCGTTTAGTTATTTGACAGATAACGAAAAGAACAAACAAGATGGACTGGATGCTATTGCGTTAATCAACACCTACCTACCTTCTATCAGTAAAACAAAGGGGTATCACCAAAATACCAGTGCTTATGAGGCAGCTTTTACCGCTGCATTGGTATATGACTGGTGCTACAACCTCATGGATGCTGCTACCAAGGCTATCCTCGCAACCAACATGAAAAACGTGAGTTGCCTGGCAGAATATTGCATCTTCAAGAATACCCCTAAGCAGTATCTGTCTGGGCATTATGGCGAGTATGCCCCAACGGTTTTCCTGGCAATGGGCATTGCTTTGTATGATGAAGACAAGGATATCTTCGACTTTGCGTATAAGGAACAGTTGCAATCATTTGTCCCATCCCGCAATCCTTGGTATGCTTCGGGGGCGCACCATCAGGGGAGTCAATACTTGCATGTACGGTTTGGAAATGAGGTTTTGCAGGCGTTTATCTTAGATAAACTAGGATTAAATCCGTATTCCAAAGACATGGGTAATGTGGCGTTCAGAGATATGTATGACAATATTCCGCAGGCAAAAGATATGGATGGAATGCCTGAGGGCGATTGCCACAACAACATCACGATGGGCGATAATTACCTGGAGTTTATGCCTTTGGCGGCTTCTCTTTCCAAGAATCCTTTCCTGCAGTCTTATGCCAAGCTAAACCTCAATAAGCTGGACAATCTCTGTGCGCGCGCCTTTATATTCTATAATCCTTCTCTCCCTGCTGCTCCTTTAGATAGTTTAAAATTGAGCAGATACTTCCCTTCGCCCTCCGGGTTGATGATTGCCCGCACCAAATGGGACTTAGATAAAAAGAGTTATTCGTCCAATGCGATGGTGGTACTGATGAATATGAAAGAATATTATGCAAAGAACCATACGCATCTCGACATCGGGCATTTCGGTATTTATTATAAGGGACACCTTGCATTAGATGCAGGCATCTATCAGGGTAAAGATGCGGATAATGAATGGGGTAAATTGAATTATGTAAACTATTATGCACGTACGGTGGCGCATAATTCAATACTAATTCTAGACCCTAACGAACCAACGCCTTATGAAGGTTCAAATAAGAAAGCAGTCTCTAGGGATGGCGGACAATTCTCTTTTAAGAACAGGGCTTGGGATAGCACACAGGAAATGTTGTCGGCAGGAAAGTCCGCAACGATTATGGCTGAAGATATGGCGGAAGGATTGGCCCCTGACTATTCTTACCTGAAAGGAGATATGACGCGCGCATACAATATTCCTCCAAATGTGGCGGTGTATCCTGCCAAAGCCGATACGGTGCGGAGAAGTTTCGTTTTTCTTAACCTGAAAGATGAAAAGATACCTGGAGCTTTGATTGTACTAGATAAAGTGGTGTCTACGCATGCTTCTTTCAAGAAGACCTGGTTATTGCATTCGCAAAATGAACCAATCATCAGGAACGGTAATATTTCTTTCGAAAACACCAATGAAGGCAGGAACGGCAAACTGGTGGACGACATTTTATTACCCGAAATAAATAACCAGTCCATAGAAAAGATGGGTGGCGAAGGGAAAGAATATTGGGTGGATGGAAAGAACTGGGGAACCGTTACACAAGAGGATGCTGGCAGGTGGCGCACCGAATTATCGCCTAAAGTGGCAGCTGCATCAACTAATTTTCTGAATGTAATACAGGTAATGGATGCCAATCCTTCTCCCAATCCATTGGTGGTAACCAAGTCTTTAGCTACCAAAGGGAATTATGTGGCGGTGACTATTGGCAACAGGATTGTGGCACAACAACTAACACTAGACCATCATGCAAGCGATATTCAGTTTACTATTGGTGATGCGAACAAGGAATATGAAGTATTGATTACCGATCTGAAAGCAGGCAGCTGGACCATAATTTCACCTTCGGGAAAGACTAGTAAAGTGGTTACTGAATCAACTGGAACAGTTTATTTTAAAAGCAAAGGGGGGATGTTTTTAATTAAGAAGAATTAGCGATGTTTGGTCTGTGGTGTTAGCACCAATGTTTGTGGTGTCAGCACCAATGTTTGTGGTGCTAGCACCATCGTTTGTGGTGTTAGCACCATTGTTTGTGGTGTCAGCACCAATCTTTGTGGTGTCAGCACCACAAGACCCATTCAAATGAATTAATGAAGGATTCGCTCACAATTTTCTCTGTACAGAAGTGATGCTAGTATGATGACTCAGCACAATGTAGTCATAGGCAGGTATGAGAATTGCCGATGAAAAAGAGGGGCTGTGCTTATCATTGAATCAAAATAGTCGTTCCCTGGGCGGATTTTGGAAGTCCATTGGGTAGGACATAATCCAAGAACCATATATAAGTCCCAGATTCTTGCAAAACACCATTTACTCTTCCATCCCAACCACTGAATAGATCGTGGCTTTCAAACACCACATTTCCATAGCGATTTAGTACCCGGAAGTGTATGGATTTAATGCTGTTACCACCTCCATAAGGCCTCAAAAGTTTGGTAATCCCAGTTTGGTTAGTACTTGTTGGCACAAATCCTTGAGGAATATAAATGGTGTCGCAGTTGGGGTCTTTATCCAGCAATAAAACAATATTGGTAACACTATCCACCAGACAATTAGCCCTGTTGTAGACGTAAATGCCATAAATGCCTTGGGTGAGGTTACGAAGCGTATAAGGGTTGTTATAGTTTTTATTGAGGAAAGAGAATTGGAAAGGCGCTTCATTACCTTGAATGGCGACATCAATTGAGCCACCTATCATATTGGTACAACTTGCATCGTGCGGGATTGCGCTACTTTGAGGCTGCACACCCAACACCGGCATCACCCTGGTTGTAGTTACTGTGCCACACTGAAAACGAACAGTATAAGAGATGGTGGCTTGCCCAAAATCCTTTCCATAAATAATCCCTTTGTTGCTGTCAA
>CANGFK010000088.1 GCA_947452925.1 Chitinophagaceae bacterium
AAAAAGACATTAACTGGTGTCGAAAAAATTTGGGTGGTGTAGTCGGAGATAGGCTACTGCGTGAATTGAGAGGGGAAATGAGTAAGATGATGGAGAATCCATTGATAGAAAAAAAAATGATTGCGACTACAAGGATGTTCGGGAGTCCTGTTACTGATATCAATAGTATTAAAGAAGCAATAGCCACTTACACGGCAAGGGCAGCAGAAAAATTACGACGACAGCATAGTGCTTCTGGGAAAATAAATGTGTTTGTTGTTCCAAAAGAGCAGAATTTTAATACACATTTTCGGCATGGGCCAAGTATTGGCGGATACGTTAAACTGCCTCAAGCCACTTCCCTAACTCATGAACTAATAAAGCCAGCTGTTAGTCTTGTTGATAAATTGTTTGAAGAAGGACGATCATATAAAAAAGCTGGCGTAATACTCAGTGATATTGTATTTGATAATTCTATTCAAGGCGATTTGTTTCTTCCGGATAATAAGAATGAAGGACGGTTTCTAATGGCTATGATGGATAATATCAACTTCTCTATGAGGAATGATGTGTTGAAGTTTGCCTCAAGTGGCACTATTCGCAATTGGAAGATGCAGAAAAACTTTCATAGTCCGCGTTACACAACTAGGTGGGATGAACTAAGGGAGGTTAATTGATATTAAAATAGTGTCCAAGCTTTTTTCACAAACGTTGGCTTCTTTAAATTAAGGCCACAGATGGTATTTAGCTTGTCAACCATATAAACTGTTAGTTCTGGTGAATAAGCTTCATCGTGCATGTGCATAAAGAAATAAACTTCTTCAATGCCCTCCTCAATCCAATATTTTATACGTTCAACCCACTCGTCAACTCGTTTGTAGTCCGTTGGATGAAGACTGTTACCTACATATCGGATGAATGTTTTTGGTATAGATAGCTGCATATGTGCACAGTCCCTCCTACCGCTGGTGTCGGTTATAACTGCACCAATATTATTATTTTGTAGAAAAGAAAATAATTCATCACGTACACTTTCATTGTTAAACCAATCTGTGTGACGGACTTCAACAAAGAATTGCAAGTTGGCAGGTAATGATTTTAGGTATTCAAATAATTCTGTTTTTCTAGATGTACTGAATGATTCACTTAGTTGTATAAAGATTGGACCGAGTTGCTCCTCAAAAGCGGACAATCCTTCAAGAAATTCATTTGTAAGTTCTTCTTTTCCATAAAGGCTTCTCTCGTGAGTGATGCCTTGGTACATTTTGGGACAGTATATGAAACCGGTTCCTTTAGTTTTCTCTGCCCATTTAGCAATGCCTCTGGTACTATATATTTTGTAGTGAGTTGCATTTAGTTCTATACTGTTATAGTGTTCTGCATAGTGTTGTAAAAAATCTCTTTCACTAGTTTTAGGCGGATAGATTTTTCCTACCCATTCTGTTCTGCCCCATTTAGAGCAACCAAGATATATTTTAGGAGAATCGACTCTTTTTCCCGAGAGTATCTTCTTGTTTGAGGGGTGATCTTGTGGCAAAACAAAATCAATAGAATCCAATTTACTTTCAGTCACGCGTCCAAATTCCATCTTACCTTTTTAATGAGTGCAATCGATAAATATAATGCAATAATAATCTAGAAAAATAGTTCAAAAAAATATTCTTTAGCTGCAAATTAAAGCCTGTCCCTTATCTTCATTTCCTAAATCTGAGTATATGTTCATCACAAAAAAGCTTCCTCTTCGAAAATGTATTGCACTGATAGCACACGACCATAAAAAAGAAGACATGGTACAATGGGCTGTACATAACAAACAGATGTTGGCAAAGCATGAATTGTATGCAACTGGAACAACCGGCAAATTGGTGGAAGAAGCTTTAGACAGGCCAGTAAAAAAATTCTTGAGCGGCCCTCTTGGAGGTGATCAACAGATAGGAAGTCTTATTGCGACAGGCGATATTGATATGGTTATATTCTTTTGGGACCCAATGGAAGCTCAGCCACATGATACCGATGTAAAAGCTTTGTTACGTCTTTGTGCTGTATGGAATATTCCTATGGCCTGTGATAGATCTACAGCAGATTTTATAATAACATCTCCTTTTATGAGTGATGATTACGAGGCAATCATCCCCGACTATTCCGGTTATCTCAAACGAAACATAGCACCACAGTAGCTAATCAATATTCAAAGGATTTTATTTATTATTCCTTTAGATGTTGCGCACTTGCTTCTAAAGCTTCATAAAACGCCTCTCCATACTTTCTTATTATAGGTTCTTTTAGGAAAATATATACAGGCACTTTCAATTTTTTACCAAAGCTACAAGCAGCAGCACAGAGGTCTTGGCGTGGTTCATAATTTACGTATTCAACATCTGGATCTTGTTTGCTTTGTGAAATTCTGATAGGAAAAAGATGACAGCTAATAGGTTTTTTCCAGCCAATCTTCCCGTCATTATAGGCTTGTTCAAAGCCACATTGAATAACACCTAGTTTGTTTTTATAGCCATACACACACAAGCCGCTATTGATAGTAGGTGTTACCCAGCCAAACTCTTCATCATACACATAGTTACCTTGTTTTTTTAATTCCTTTTGCCCTTTCGGAGTAAGATATGGTATTACGGTATCAAGGTATTTATCTATTTCGGCTTTTTCCCAATCTTCTAATGGAGCTCCTGCAACACCGTCCTCACAGCAACCGCCTTTGCAACTAGTTAAATCGCATACAAACTGCTCTTCCAGTACTTCGTCACTTATCAGTTTATTATCTATTGCTATCATGAAAATTTGTTTTATTTAGAGCGTAGAATTCATATTTACTACAGTATTTTTTGATAAATATTCTCTATTTTCTAGGGTACATTTATGTATTTATGCAACTGCAAACTAAGTTCCCACTTTGGGTTTTGTTTTATGTAATCTACTATCATTGGTGTTACGCTCGCTGCTTTATCCCATTCTGGTTGAAGGTATAGTTTGCAAGAAGCAGGCACTTGTGCAGCATAAATCTCCGCCCATTCGAAATCGTGCTTATTAAATACCACAATCTTTAGTTCATTGGCAAACGGCACTACTTCTGGCAGAGGAGCTTTGAATTTTTTAGGAGATAAACATATCCAATCCCAATAACCACTTAATGGCGATGAACCTGATGTTTCAATATTGGTTCTAAAGCCTTTAGCCTTGAGTTCGGCAGTTAATTTATCTAGATTATGCATTAAAGGTTCGCCACCAGTGATGACTGCAATTAAGCCGTCAACCGTTAACCGTTGACTGTTGTCCGCTGTCGGTTGACGGTTAACTGTCAACGGTAAACTTCTAACTGCTTCTTCTACAATCTTTTCTACAGTATACTGTGGATGCTTGTCGGCGTCCCAACTGTCTTTTACGTCGCACCAAACACAACCCACATCACAGCCACCCAACCGGATAAAATAGGCAGCACTTCCCTGATAGTAGCCTTCACCTTGTATGGTGTAGAAACTTTCCATCACCGGAAGTGTATTTGTATTTATCATGATTGAACTCTTTTGAATGAACGCAAATTGTTTGGTCTCTTACTAATCACTGACAACTAACCACTAATAACTAGTTGAATTCATACCCAATATCCTTGCGATAATTGATTCCCTCAAAATGAATATCCTTTAGCACAGAAATAGATTGTTCAACCGCTTCCTTTATGCTGTGTCCCTTGCTGGTAACTGTCAAAACGCGTCCCCCATTTGTTACAATAGTGTCTTCATTTTGTTTTGTTCCTGCCTGAAACAGCAATGAACTTGCAGGCAATGAATTCTCTAAACCAGTGATAGGTATATTCTTTTTATAATCTCCCGGATAGCCCCCACTTACTGCAACAACCGTTGCAAAATAGCCATCTGCAAAGTTGATGTTGGCATCTTCTAATGTTCCATTGTCCATTGCAGCGAAAAGACTGAGTAAATCGGTCTCCAATCTGGGCATCACCACTTCGGTTTCGGGATCTCCCATGCGACAATTGTATTCTATCACCTCTGGGTTGCCTTCCACATTCATCAATCCGAAAAAGATAAACCCATTATACACCAATCCCTCTTTTGCTAGCCCTTTCACCGTTGGGACAATGATTCGCTCTTCCACTTTTTGCATAAAAGCATCATCCATAAACGGTACTGGCGTCACACAACCCATGCCGCCTGTATTTAAACCTGTATCTCCTTCACCAATCCTTTTATAGTCTTTAGCATGACCAATTACCTGGTAATCCACGCCATTCGTCAATACAAAAACACTTACTTCTATTCCTTTCAGAAAGGCTTCAATCACTACTTTGCTACTTGCTTTACCAAATTGCTGGTTGATAATCATCTCTTCAAAAACCGCTAACGCATCTTCGTGGGTTTCACTGATTACCACCCCTTTTCCTGCAGCCAATCCATCGGCTTTTAGTACTATTGGGAGGTTGTGTTGTTTAATATAAGCGATTCCGTCCTCAAAATTCTCTTTCGTAAACTCAGCATACGCAGCAGTTGGTATATTGTTGCGGTTCATAAACTTCTTTGAAAAAGCCTTACTCCCTTCCAGTTGAGCCGCTTCTTTAGACGGGCCAACCACAAACCCTTTCCAGCCGTTTTCCGTCTTTGCACGCTCCATGAAGTCGTAAATTCCGTTTACCAATGGTTCTTCTGGGCCAACTACCAATACATCAATCTTATTCGTCAGGCAAAATGTCTTTATTCCCTCAAAATCATGTGTGCCGATGTTTACTAGTGTGCCTAACGATGCCATTCCTGGGTTTCCGGGAGCTATAAATAACTGATTGCAATGATGGCTTTGGGCTATCTTCCAAGCTAATGCGTGTTCTCTTCCTCCGCTTCCCAATATTAATGTATTCATTCCTAAATCGTACTTTTATTATGGCTGCGAATGTACGTGAAACCAAAGGAAATGACTAGTAGATGCCAATGAATACCCTTGTCTTTTGTAACTGTAAAACAATTTGAGTTATAATTTTTATCTTATCTTAATGTTCAAATAAATAAAACAATGTTTATTTATCATTATTTTGCAGTCGACCCATGCTGCTTAAAAACAACAAACAATGAAAAAAATACTGGTACTTATACTTTGCTTGTCATTGAAAACTGCATTCTTGCAGGCACAAACCCCCGAGCCTACTTTTATGGGTAGCGATAAAAGCATGCGAAGAGATGAGATTCTTAAGCTTGAAATGAAAGATGACCTAAAAATTTATGATAAGCGTTTCGATTCTGTTTTGTCTATACAAAAGGAGTTTCAAGCCAAGCTAAAACAGGTTAATCTAGATAAAAAATTAACCGAAGACATCCGACAAAAGCGCGAAAAAGAGTTAACTGAATCTAAGAGAAGACGCTTGCGTGCCGCTGGTCTTGATGATGCAGCAATAAAAAGGGTGGAGGACTATTATCTGCGAAGAGAAAAGCAAACGCAACGATAAATCGCTTAATTGCTTGCCACTAATTGCACTAATTATCACTAATAAAATAAATTCGTGTTCATTAGTTTTATTGGTGGCTAACAATTAAACTAGGCAGATGATTAGTTGCCCCTACTCAATATCTTGGTGAATCTTTTCACGTCTGCCAATGGGTTTATCGGCGCATCATGCAGTATATTTTCTGTTAATTGATGGGCAAAATAGGGCGCCAACGAACATCCTTTTGTCCCCATGCCATTCAAGATTCCAATTGTCGGATGCACAGGATGAAATCCTACAAAAGGTCTCCTCTCCATGTTGGCAGGACGTTCAGCCGCAATGTGATCGACTACCTTATATGGTAATTTAATCCAGAATTTCAGTAAATCTTCCACTTTTTCCCTGAAAGCATTACTAGGCAACAGGTCTTTAAAGTCCCATTCGTAAGTAGAACCTACCCACCACAAATTTTCTTTCCATGGCACCAGACTTAGACCTTGCTTGAAGATATTGGTACGTGGAAGTCCGTCAATTTCTACTATTACTGCCTCTCCTTTATTCTTTGCATAAGGCAATAGATTGAAAAAGGGGCTATCGAAACCCTTAGTTCCGTCGCAGAAGATGACTTTTTTGGCAGATACGTTTTTGTAAGTCAGAAGATAGGAATTATTAGTCGTAAGTCGTAAGTCGTAAGTTGTAAGTGAGGAATCGGGAAGTGTTAGCTGATTCATATCAAACACTTCCTCCCACAAACTGCCATTTTCTATCAATTTTTCGCGCCAGCCACTCAATAAAAGGTGTACATCTATTAAATAACACGGATTTATTTCGCCGGCACCGAAGTTGAAATTGAAATATTGTTTCAACTGCTGCTCATTATCCGGATAGCGTAGATATTTGTCCTCAACCGGCTGTCTTTCTGCAAAAGCGAGCTTCATTTGTGGGGTAGGATGGAAATCTATAATGTTCTTCTGGCTTATCAGTTCAATTCCGATATCATTGCCGAGGTTGGTATATGCCTCCAAGGCGAAGGGAAGTAAAATATCAATCATCCAAGTACTCACAATCCGCCTTCCGGTTACAGGGTTGATGACGCCGCTCGCTACTTTGGAAGCTGTATAGGGCTGTACATCGTTTACAACCAATACTTTCTTGCCCGCCTTCAATAAGTTCCAACTCAAAAAGCTTCCAGACAAACCCTGACCAACTATTATATAGTCTACTTCCATAGCGGATGCAAAGAAACGTTTCTCACGAAATAAATAGGATGATTTATATCAAATTGAATGTTCTCTCTCTAAGTTTAATCCATTTTAAACTCATGAATCGTCATTTCGAGGCACGAGAAATCTCATTTTGATTAAAAAGACTATTTCCTACTCAAAAATCCGCTCAAAATATTCAATGAGATTTCTCCTATCGTCGAAATGACGGGTCGATTGTTTGTTCGGACGTCATTTCAATGTACCAGAAATCTATTTTACCCTGTTAGCATTGTTCTTTTTATTTACTTCTTGGCAGTTATATTTGCCGGAAATTGTAAAACAAATATGTTACAGGTAAGTGTGCTGAAAAGTAACCCCGATTGGGTGAAAGAAAGATTGAGTGTCAAGAATTTTAAACAAATAGACCTTGTAGACACTATCGTGGCGTTGGATGATGAGCGTAAATCTATCCAGGTGGGTTACGATAATGCACAAGCTGGCATCAATTCGCTGTCTAAAGAGATTGGTAAATCGATGTCTGCTGGAATGATTGACCAAGCAGATTCCTATAAGAAACAAGTAGTTGAATATAAAGAACAAGCGGCTGCATGCTCGGAGAAATTAGCTATTGTAGAGAAGGATTTGTATGAAGCACTCGTTCAGTTGCCCAATTTACCTGCAAAAGAAGTTCCGCTTGGCAAAACGCCCGAAGAGAATTTGGTGGTGCGACAAGGGGGAAGCATTCCTGCTTTATATGAAGGCGCAGTGGAGCACTGGCATCTTCTTGACAAGTATAAATTGGTGAATTTTGAGTTAGGAAATAAGATTACTGGTAGCGGATTTCCGGTTTATACTGGTAAAGGCGCAAAGCTACAGCGTAGTTTGGTGCAATACTTTCTGGACTTCAATACCGATGCAGGATACCTGGAATACCTGCCTCCTTTTATGGTAAATGAGCAAAGTGCTTTTGCTACCGGGCAACTTCCCGATAAAGAAGGGCAGATGTATCACGTTACCGAAGACAAATTATACCTCATTCCTACCGCGGAAGTCCCTGTGACCAACGTGTATAGAGATACTATTTTGAAGGAAGACGAATTGCCTGTAAAAATGACCGCTTACAGTCCATGTTTTCGTAGGGAAGCGGGCAGTTATGGCAAAGATGTTCGCGGATTGAATAGGGTTCATCAATTTGAGAAGGTAGAGATCATTCAAATTGTGCATCCCGATAAAAGTTATCAGGTACTAGATGACATGGTTGCCCATGTGGAACGCTTGCTTACTAGTTTGCAGTTGCCCTACCGTATTTTGCGTTTATGTGGTGGCGATATGGGTTTTGCCAGTGCCATTACCTACGACTTTGAAGTGTATAGCGCAGCACAAAAGCGTTGGTTGGAGGTGAGTAGCGTGAGTAACTTCGAAAATTTTCAGACAAACCGCATGAAATGTCGCTTTAAAGATGGTAATTCCAAAACGCAGCTTGCACATAGCCTCAATGGAAGCTCATTGGCGTTGCCGCGTATTGTAGCCTGCCTGTTAGAAAATAATCAGACCGCAGAAGGAGTGGTACTTCCAGAGGTGTTACACAACTATTTTGGAGGGAAGATTATAAATTAGTCGATATTTTTTCATGGTTTAATAAAACAATCCCCATTAGGCTTAATCCTTATGGGGATTGTTGTTTTGTGACGTCCTTTCGAGGCACGAGAAATCTAATTTTGATTAAATATTATTGGTGCATACTAAAAAACGCTTACAATATTTAGGTTAGATTTCTCCTATCGTCGAAATGACGGGTAGATGGTGCAGATTGCAGCAAATTCTTAAAATAAGCTATTGATAATTATTCATTATCCATTGTCAATTATCAATTCCTTCCCCTTATTGTCCAATTGCAGTTGTTCATAATCCAGAAGTTGTTGTTCATTGCCCATAATTACTGCATGTTGCCCAAAAACTTTGCATGCAGCCCGAAAAAAATGTATGTTGCCCAATATCTATTGCATGTTGCCCGATTGCAGGTTGCTTTTGGGCAAAAGACAGTAAATATTGCCCAACTTGTCATAGATATTGCCTAAAATACAGTGAAAACGGGCAACTTGTCATTTGAAATGGGCAACTTGTAGTTGCAATCGGATAACATGCAATAGCTTTTGGACAACATGCAGTTTTTTGGAAGTAAATGAGCAAGAAAAGGGGGTAATCAAGCCAATGTGGCATATATTTGACTTCTGGGCAGCACTATTTACTATGAAAAATACGCTTTTTAAACTAATTCTTGGCTTGCTACTAACTGCAAATGGTGTATTTGGGCAGGATAGTAGTGGGAAAACGACTAGGAATGTTGATTCTGTTCGTGTTATTAAGTATAAGAGAAATGTAAGGCATAAGGAACCCTTTAAATATGTGCCTCCAGTGAAACATGATTGGGAAAATGCGATTCCAGGTAAAATAATGTTGGCAGATATTAATAGAAAAAGTGCCGTTTTGGGTGATTCTATAAAAAATATTCCGAGTGATATAGTGGGAAAACCCGTTGTACCAAAGCGAGACACAATTTTCCAGCGGGAAATAAGAATATGTGGTCCTTCTAGGGCATCTATCATACCTCTTTATGTATTGAAGAATAATAACAGAATATTGAACGATTCTTTTTTTAATAAGTTGAGTGTAAAGTCAATAAAGGCCGTTAATATTTTGAAAGATGCCAATGCTATTAAAGATTATGAAGGTAAGTCCGCTAATGGTGTATTAGAAATCACGTTGAATGAGGACTCTGTTTTCTTATCGTTAGAAGAATTATTGAGTGCGTATGAGCTGCCCAAGCGTTATAGGACGCTTCCTTTATATATTAATAAGAAACCCATTCCAAAGGAAGAAATCTTGCTTCAAAGGAGCAGTGTAACGGATGTTAAGATAGCAGAAGAATTAGAAAATGGGGTGAAAGAGAAACATATAGAAGTTACGACGACGGATAAGCAATAGAAATCTGCAGATAAATGACCTACTCTAGTATTAAGGTTATTTCAAACAGTAAGCGACCTTCACTGCGAGGCACGAAGCAGCCTTATTTTATCAATTAGATTGCTTCGTACCTCGCAATGAAGTCTTCGTTGGGTAAGAACCTGATTGCGAACTGACGTTTGGTAGCTGAGAAGCAAAATAGCAATCAATAATCAATCAATTAAAATAGAAATCCTTAGAAGCTGTTTGAGTTAATTATTTGATATTCCTTATGCGGTTTAATATTAACTGTAACTGCGTTAAATTTTTCGCCTTAGGCGTTGGACTATGGCTGCAAAATTTGCCTTGTTCCAATTAAATAAACACTCATAAGTAATTCTTAAC
>CANGFK010000089.1 GCA_947452925.1 Chitinophagaceae bacterium
ATTCCAAAAAAAGAACCCTATCTTATCCTTGTGGCACTTACATTTGCACGATTTTCATAAAAATAAATTATGCCTAAAGACAATTCGATTAAGTCGGTTCTTATTATTGGTTCAGGTCCAATTATTATTGGTCAGGCCTGCGAGTTTGATTATTCTGGTACGCAAGCAGCACGTAGTTTGCGTGAAGAAGGAGTGAAAGTGATCCTCATAAACAGTAATCCTGCAACCATAATGACTGACCCTATGATGGCGGATAGGGTATATCTGTTGCCATTAACAGTGGAAAGTATTGAACAGATTCTGCAAGAAAACCAGATAGATGCGGTGTTGCCAACAATGGGTGGACAAACAGCATTGAATCTTTGTAAGGAAGCTGACGAACAAGGTATTTGGGAGAAATATAACTGCCGGATGATTGGGGTGGATGTGGCAGCAATAGATACGGCTGAGGATAGAGAAAAATTCCGTCAGTTGATGGTGAAGATTGGTATTGCAGTGGCACCTAGTCACGTAGCCAATAGCTTTTTGGAAGGTAAGGAGTTTGCACAGAAGATTGGCTTTCCATTGGTGATACGTCCTTCATTTACGTTGGGGGGAACTGGTGGCGGATTTGTACATACCAAAGATGATCTGGACGC
Source organism: Chitinophagaceae bacterium (assembly GCA_947452925.1). Lineage (GTDB taxonomy): Bacteria > Bacteroidota > Bacteroidia > Chitinophagales > Chitinophagaceae > Parasediminibacterium. Next base: position 639 of record CANGFK010000089.1, read on the forward strand.
TGCGCTTGAACGTGGATTGAAGGCTAGCCCAATACATGAAGTATTGGTGGAGAAGGCAGTGTTGGGTTGGAAAGAATATGAATTGGAATTGCTGCGCGATAAGAACGACAATGTAGTCATAATTTGTACTGTAGAAAACCTCGATCCGATGGGGGTTCATACAGGGGATAGCATTACCGTTGCACCAGCAATGACGTTGAGCGATACTGCTTTCCAAGATATGCGTAACAAAGCAATGCTGATGATGCGAAGCCTTGGTAATTTCCACGGTGGCTGCAACGTGCAGTTTGCATTGAATCCAGAAACAGAAGAATTGATTGCTGTGGAAATAAATCCACGTGTGAGTCGTTCATCTGCATTGGCTAGTAAGGCTACAGGTTATCCAATTGCAAAGATTGCTGCTAAGTTGGCTATTGGCTATTCATTGGATGAATTAAAGAATCAGATTACCAAAACAACTTCTGCTTACTTCGAGCCTGCGTTGGACTATGTAATTGTGAAGATACCTCGTTGGAACTTTGATAAATTTAAAGGAGCAAATGATACACTAGGTCTTCAAATGAAGAGTGTGGGTGAGGTGATGGCCATTGGTAGAAGCTTTAATGAAGCCCTGCAAAAGGCTTGTGTGAGCTTGGAGAATGATGCAATTGGTTTGGGCTACTACGGCAAGAGTATGATGAAGAGTGAGGAGATTGTAGAATATATCAAGATACCGAAGTGGGATAGGATATTCAGGATAAAAGATGCTTTGATGCAAGGATCTACAGTGAAAAGTATTGCACAAGCTACTGGTATTGATCGTTGGTTCTTATATCAGATTCAAAAGATTTGTGTGATAGAAAAGGAAATTGCACACCACCGCTTGGAGACTTTACCTGATGACTTACTGAAAGATGCCAAGAAGAATGGCTTCAGTGATGCACAGATTGCTAAGGTATTACAAGGCAATTGCACTGATGATGAGGTGTATGAAAAGCGTAAGAAGCTTGGTATTACCCGTGTATACAAGATGGTAGATACTTGTAGTGCTGAGTTTGAAGCTAAGACTCCTTACTTCTACAGTACATTTGAGAACTAGGAAAAAGAGATATGAACTATGAGGTATGAAATATGAGTTAAAAGAGAAAGCCCTTGAAGCATTTGCTTCAAGGGCTTTCTCTTTTTTGTCTATGCTAATTACTCATATTTCACACCTCATAGTTCATAGTTCTCTTTTCCTACACTCCCAAAGAATCATACTTTACTGTCCTTTCCCATAACTTGCCGCATGATGCTACAAACACCTGGTGAATAGGGTCTTTATGATACACATCAATATCGCCTGGTTCATCAAAAACCATCAATAATGATACATGATAATTCTTCAATGGATCATCTGCTTTGAATGTTTGGGGAACGCCAATGTGGTGATATTTAATCTGCTTTACTGTTACTAGCTGATGTAATCCGTCTATTAGCTTTTGTTTGTCCGCTTCACTATCTGGATTCTTTAACCAGTAATAAACCACGTGCATCAGACTTTGCTTATTAACAATTCGTCTGTTGCTTATGCCCGAGGCAGTAGCTGCAATAGTAGCAAGACTGGCAGCAGCTAGAAACTTTCTTCTGGATAAACTATTCATAAAGTACTTTTATATGGTGCAATAAGCTGCAAAAATACAACAGGCCTGATAGCTAATTGGCTTAGGTGTATAAATAAATGCTAAAGTCTGATTGTGTTCCCACTTTGGCTGTAACTGTGGAAACTAGATGTTATTTAATAAAAAAAGCGGGTCAGCAAACAATGCGACCCGCTCATTAACAAACAAACAAAACAAAAACATCTTATTCTGCTTCTGCAATAACTTCTTTTACTTCTGGAATCATCCGTTTCATCATACCCTCAATACCTGCTTTCAACGTAATCATCGATGATGGACAACCACTGCAACTACCTTGTAGCATCAGGTTTACGGTTCCTTCTCTGTAACTTCTGAATTGTATCGCGCCACCATCCATTTCAACGGCTGGCTTTACGTAGTTTTCCAGTAACTCTTTTACGCGTTTCACAATATCATCGTCATCAGCACTCACTGTATTGCTTGCTTCCTGACGCGTGTTGGCAACTTCATCTTCGTTCACAACTACACCGCCATTCTCTAGGTATTCCTTCAAGAATTGTTTGATAGTAGGAATCACATCTTGCCAGTCTTCTGTGTCCGCTGTTTTTGAAAGCGTAATAAAGTTACTAGCTATAAACACGCTTCTGATGAATGGAAAACTAAATAATTCCTTTGCCAAAGGAGATGGACCTGCACTGCTTTCGTCTGCAAAGTCAATACTCTTACCCGGATATAATAGCTTGTTTGCAACAAACTTCATGGTCTCTGGATTGGGAGTCATCTCGGTATATATGCTGATGATGGGGTTGCCTGTCTTAATCATAATAAATCAATTTGAAATGCAAATATAACAAACACCATTTAGCTAAATGACTATTACGCTATTTGCAACACTTTATTGGGTTATAATTTCGCCTATCGAAATCTTTTTCACCACATAGACACATAGAAAGTAAAGATAGAAAACGTTGCACCTTAAAGTCACATAGACTAGATTATAATTTCTTTCTATGTTTCCTCATGTAAACTAGTATTTCAAAACTATGTGACTACTGTGTCTATGTGGTAAATACTGATTTAAGACAAAACGGTAATCAATCCTTTGATGATGGCACCCAACTTAACTGCCTCAAATATCTTGCTTTCACTGTATCCGTGTTGCAAAACAGACTTCTCGTGGGAGGTAACGCACATCTCGCAACCATTGATGGAAGACACAACCAAGCTCAGCAACTCGAAGAAAGCTTTACCCAAAACAGGATTCATCATGATGCTCATCTTGATGCCTGCTGGTTGATTGGAATAGAATTCTTTATTCATAAAATGCCTGAAACGATAGAATACATTGTTTGTATTCATCAAAGAAGTACAAGCAATTACTTCTGCAAGTTCTGCATCTGTGGCGCCTGCTTCTTTAGCCATCTTGGTAAAGGAGACCTTCAATAGATCAAACTTCTCATTTACGGCAATACTCAATGCCAACAGTAATGCCTCTTTTTTGTCTAGGTATTGTGCATTGTTAAGCACATTACCTACGTTTATTTTCAGGTCTTTTATGTAGCGTGCATCCGTATCTATCAATGCCAACGCATTGGTAGACGGGGTATATTCGGGTATTTGTAACTCGTTCAGCAAGTTTACAAATGTTTCATTCTGTATCATAATTCACTTTTTAGATATTAGATATTAGTTAGTAGATATTGTTGCTATGTTTAATAACTACTATCTACTAACTACTATCTGAAATGATTAGTTTGCTGCCAACTGTGCAGTCAATGTTTCTTGACCGTTTGTCCAGTTGCAAGGGCAAAGTTCATCTGTTTGTAATGCATCCAATACACGCAAAACCTCTCCTACACTACGGCCAACACTTAGGTCATAAACACTTACCCAACGGATAATTCCTTGAGGATCAACGATGAATGTAGCACGGTAAGCTACTTTTTCGCCTTCGGCTAATATGCCCAACTCTTCTGCCAATGATTTTGAAGTATCTGCCAACATTGGGAACTTAAGGTCGCGCAAGTCTGCGTGGTCTCTTCTCCATGCTGCGTGTACAAATTCGCTATCTGTAGAAGCGCCTATTAAAACTGCATCTCTATCTGCGAAGTCGCTGCTCTTTTTGTTGAATTCAGCAATTTCTGTAGGACATACAAATGTGAAATCTTTTGGCCACCAGAACATTACTGTCCATTTTCCAGAGGTTTCGTTGGTTATTTCAACGAACTCTTTTCCTTTCTCGATAGATACTACTGCTGTCTTTTTGAACTCTGGAAACTTACTTCCGATTGATAATACGTGATTACTCATTTTGTTATTTTTTTATTGTTTAGATTGCAAAGGTGCAAGTTTTTTTGATAGATAATAATTGATAGATATGATTGACTGATAGAAAAAAACTATTGACGAGTCATAAGGCGTAAGCAGTAAGGCACAAGGCATTAGTTGTTAGTTGTTAGTGATTAGTTGTTAGTGATTAACGTTTAGTAATAAGAAAGAGCCTGTTTTGAAGTATTAACTTTTAAACAAACTCTTTTGCTTTTTCTTTACTAGTCACTAACCACTAACCACTAATCACTATTAAAGTGTTACCGTAAACCTTCCTGCCACTACTGCTTCATTTACGATGGTCAGAAAACGGTGAGCGGCGAAGTCTGTTACACCAAAGTCGGCAACGCTGATAGTTGTTTTTATGTTTTCCGGAACGCTGATGAAAGTGCCTTCTGTGCCACCAATAGTAATAGATAAATACAATTTTGTTGCCTGCGTTGCCTTCACGCTGAAGGTGTCTGTAGCCACAAATGTGTGTGCCAGCACTGCCTTCTTCATACTGCCCAACAGCTTGCCTGTGAAAAGTGTTTGTGGATTGATACGCAAGGTTTCTAAATCGAACAAAAGGGGACAGAGTACTTCTTTGGTGTCAAAGAAGACATCCATAATGTTACCCAGATTGCGGTATTGCATTTCCATTGCCGCCACACGCAAATCGTCCAGAACACTACTAGTGTCTTTGGTATCTGTTTTGGCACCTGTTTGGGTTGCCCGCGCCGCCAATAGGTTGTCGTAGACTGCTGTTACATCTGCTTTGGTACTAGCCAATGCCACTTCGGTGCCAATGTTTTTGGCAAGGGTGCTGTAGGCCTTAATTCTAGCATCTATTCCTTTGTAATTGAATGGTGCCATACCTTTTGGCAATATAGCTACAAAGCGAGGAGACCCTTTTTTGTGCAACTTCAAGATGTCTACCAACCAAACGTTGACTAGTGTTTCTTTGGACGATGCCAACAATAACTTCACCGATACCCTGTCGCCTTGTTTGGCGCCACCGCTACTGTCCAGGTTGCTGTAGCCATCCATAAAGCTGAGATGCAAAGGATGGTATCTGTCATACAGCGGTACAAGGCCAGGGTAGGATCCTTTAAGGGAGTTCAATGCCGAGTCGTGATACAGACTCAATGATACTGCTTTCTTTACGTTGTTTGCTGTTTCGATCTCCATCTGATCGAGAAGGTACTTCCAAGTTGGGTTCATTTTCTTTTTTTTATGATTAATTAATATTACTGTTTAATGAGAAAAAGTTTTTTGCTGTCAGGTGATTACTCCCTTTTGGACAAGCAAGGCTTTTTGCTGCCATGGTCGTAATCGTATGACAGTAAGCAAGGCTGTTTGCTGTCATGTGCGTAATCATATGGCAGCAAAAAGATCTCTTTGCTGCCATGGTCGTAATCGTATGACAGTGAGCAAGGCTTTTTGCTGTCATGGTCGTAATCGTATGGCAGTAAGCAAGGCTTTTTGCTGCCATTGGCGTAATCAACTGACAGCAAAAAGGCTTTCCCACCCAAAAGGTCGTAATCACTTTGCAGCAAAACATTTTATCCGTCCCCAAATGCTTATTCAATTCAACTGAAAAAGCATTATCCAAGGGAAAGTGTTTGAGAAGATGCGGTGCATTAATGTGTGTTTGTTGTGCCATTATTCCTACTTATTTAGAAGGCACAAAACTCCATCCATACCCTGTATTAAATGTTATACAATCGTAACTGAAAGTTGTATAATTCACAGGTTGGAGTAATTAAAGGGGTATAAATTGTTCTGTTTCTACCGATTGTTGGGTATTATTTATTAATTATATAAAAAAAATGAGCAGTGGGCAGCAAAAAATCGTTTAATTGCGTCTTGGATTTAAAATCTTTAAAAAATATTTCAGAAAAACGTAAAAGATCTATATGAATTTAATTAAACAATTACTCGCCAGTGTCTTAGTCATTGGCTTTCTTACTATCGGTGCAGTAGAAACAAAGGCACAAACAGCCTTAACTTATGGCGATGTAATGATTTGTGGTTGGAATAACAACTTGGTTAGCAGTAACAGACAAATACAAGTGGTATTGTTGAAAGACTGTGCGACCGGTACTGTATTTAAAATAGCGGCCACGGGCTTTTTAACTTCTGGTACTGCAAATTCAGCAGGTAATGCAAGGCCTACATCTGGTATTAGCAAATGGACTGCCGACCAAGCGTATACTGCTGGTACCGTAATCAATATTTTAAATAATGGCACTAACATATCTAGCGATATTGGGACTATGAGTAATGTTCCATCTTCCTGTGGCTGTGGTTCTTCTGGTTCGCCAGTAGTACAAAGCACAAGTGGTGGTCGATTCTTTATTTTTTATGGTGGCACAACTGATGGTACTGGGGCAGGGCAAAATTTATCGGGAAGCACATCTCCTGCAACATTTATGGGAACCCCTATAAGCATGTTTGGTTTTCAAGGAACTCAAGTTGGTTATACAACTTGGCTTACTACTGGTACAACAGGTAATTTTCCTACATATCTTCCATCAGATTTGACTAATTATAGTATTTTCCATGCTAATAATGCAATAGGTGGTTATTTTACTCCTTCTAGAAGTAGTTATTCAACTGTAACCGCCTTGAAGGCAGATTTGCTTAAAACATCTAGTTGGACAACGGTTGCCAGTACAAACACGGTTTCCATCCCAACTGGTAACTTTAGTTTTGGGCCAACCAACACAGCACCCACTTTCACCAATAGCAGCCCTCAATCATTGACTGTTTGCCAAGGTAGTAGTGCAACAAGCATCAATAGTTTGTTGGTTGTAAGCGATGCAGATAATAGCCAAACAGAAACCTGGAGTGTAAAAACGGGCTCTGGGCCTAGCCATGGAACATTGGGTGGTTTTAATGCTACAGCTAGTTCTGGAAGTACTTCTATTTCTCCAACAGGATTAACCTATACGCCAACTAGCGGGTACAGTGGTTCAGACCAATTCATTATTCAAGTAAGTGATGGTACTGCTACTGCGTCCATGACCGTGAATGTGACGGTGACAGCTACACCATCTGTAACATCAAACCCAAGCAACAGCACAATATGTAGTGGCAACAATACTAGCTTTAGTGTACTAGCTACAGGTGCAGGATTATCTTATCAGTGGCAAGTGAGTACAGACGGAGGTTCTAATTATACAGACCTGACAAATACGGGTATCTATACCACTTCTACTACCAGTACACTAAACCTTACTGGTGCAACAAGTGCGGTAACAGGAAACAAATATAGATGTGTGGTAAGTGGCACTTGTTCGCCGGGTGCAACCAGCACAGGCGCAACACTTACAGTAAATTCAGCTCCAGCAGTAACTGTGAGTCCTAGTAACAGTGCTATCTGTAGCAACAGTAATACTAGCTTTAGCGTAACGGCCACAGGTGCAGGACTAACCTATCAATGGAAGGTAAGCACCAATGGAGGCAATTCATACTTTAATGTAAGCAATACGGGTATCTTCACCAATGCAACAACTAGTACCTTGAATCTTACGGGGGCAGGATCTAACAGAAATAATAATTTGTATGAGTGTGTGGTAAGCGGCACTTGTACACCTAGTGCAACAAGTTCTCCAGCTACACTCACCATCAATGCTGCACCTGCAGTTTCAACAAGTCCTAGCAACAAAACAGTTTGCGCTGGTTCAAATACTAGTTTCAGCGTAGTGGCAACAGGTGGTGGACTTACGTATCAATGGCAAGTAAGCACCAATGGGGGTACTACATTTAGTAATATATCAGATGGTGGCATTTACTCTACTTCCACCACAAGCACGCTGAACTTAACAGGTGTTACCACTGCTGATAATGGTAACGTATATATATGTGTAGTAAGCGGATCTTGCTCACCAAGTGCTACAAGTAATGGAGCTACTTTAACCGTAAGTGCAGCAACAAATGTTACTGTAAACCCAAGCAATAGTGCCATCTGTTCTGGTAGCAATACGAGCTTTGGTATTACTGCAACAGGTACCAGTCTTACTTATAAATGGCAGGCAAGTACAGATGGCGGAACTAACTTCAGTAACTTGAGCAATCTAGGTATCTATACAAACACTACAACAAAGACAATGAACCTTACAGGTGCAACAGCTACACAGAATGGCTTCTTATATCGTTGTGTGGCGAGTGGAGCTTGTTCTAGCGACACTAGTACTGCGGCAACATTAACCATCAATACAATAACTGCTATCACTGTAAATCCTTCTGATAGTGCTACTTGTGCTTACACAGGTGCTAAGTTTGGCGTAAATGCTGTTGGCGGTAGTCTAACTTATCAATGGTATGTGAGTACGAATGGTGGTACTAGTTATTCCATTCTTAATAGTACAGGTATCTACACCAATACCTCAACAGATACATTGGTGATAACAAGCCCTACTACATCGCAAAACGGTTATCTGTACAGGTGCGTGGTAAGTGGTAGTTGTGGTGGCAGTGTTACTAGTACTTCCGCAACAATGACAGTAACAAATTGTGTAAACTACTGGACAGGTAAGAACACAATCTATTGGGATAATCCAGCCAACTGGGCTATTGGAATTCCAAGCAATACATTGGATGGAGTGATACCTGCTGCACCCAAGAACCAACCAACAATTGCTGGTGGTAGCAGGGCTGTACTGAATCTCATTATACAATCTGGCGCTACCCTCACCAACAATGGAACACTGAATGTATATGGCAACTTTGCCGATACAGGTAGTTTTGTGAGTGGTGCTGCTAGTACTGTAGTGTTGTTAGGAGCAAGTGGTACCATCAGTGGTACAGACACTTTTGCGAATCTGGATATTCAAGGAAACTATACTGTAGGGGCTTCAGCTTCAGACAAGGTATATGTGACTGAGAAGCTAACCAAGACAAGTGGAACATTGGCTACAAGCGATAAACTAACCCTCATATCTAATGCTGCTGGAACAGCTTTGATAAAAGAAAATGGTGGTGCATTGACTGGTAAGATATATGTGCAACACTATGCTTCAGGCAACTTTGGGTATCACCATTTCAGTAGTCCTGTGAGTGATGCTACCGTAAACAGCTGGAGTAATGCTTTCCCTATATTCGGACCTGATGGTGCACCAAGCTGGTTGAGTAACTGGGGTTCTTTGCAATACTATGATGAGGTAAACAATACCACTTCTTTGTTAGATTCTAGCTATTACAACTATACTGCTTTGTCTAATGCCCTCACACCAGGGCAAGGATATACTGCCTGGTTGAATAGTTTACCAACACTCAATACTTTCGGTACACCAAACAATGGTTCTATCAATATTCCAGTTACACACAGTACAGGAACGAATGACCCTAAGGGATGGAACTTTATAGGTAATCCTTATCCATCACCAATCAGCTG
>CANGFK010000090.1 GCA_947452925.1 Chitinophagaceae bacterium
AGTTATTAGTTATTAGTTATTAGTTATTAGTTATTAGTTATTAGTTATTAGTTATTAGTTATTAGTTATTAGTTATTAGTTATTAGTTATTAGTTATTAGTTATTAGTTATTAGTTATTAGTTATTAGTGTAAAACTGCTTTATCATATTTCATATTTCATATTTCATATTTCATATTTTTTTCACTAACCACTAATAACTAATAACTAACCACTACTTCCGGGTAGTCCAGCTTAAAGCTCCGCTCCTTTCCATCGGCTTTTATGTGAAACATATTGGATTGCTTATCCTGATAATCATATAGCAAACTACAATTGACCGCTACTTTGTGCATGGTCGGCACGTCCTTCACTTCCAGATAAGTCCAGATGCTTTCTAGCTGTTGTTCATAACCAAGGTAATGCAATGTCACAGGTTTCCCTTCAATCTTCAGTTGCAGTTTGTGCTGGATATAATCATTCAATAACTTATCTGTCGCTGCCTTATCAGCAGGATGCAACAAATCTATCTTGGCATTGCCATACTTCCTAAGCGTGGCCTCCAGGTCTTCCGTGAAGATGCGGATACTTATCTCAGCAGTCTTTTCTTTAGCATTATGATTGATTTCAATGACGGAAACATAAAACGGATGCATTGTTTTAACGGGATTATGTTCCACCGGATGCACTAATGACAATAAAGGCATCAGAGATAGAAGACACCATCTAAATAGAATATTAACCATTCGAGCAATTTCTTTTATTTGCAACAAAAGTGCTGATTTATTTTCACCTCTGCGCAATTACTTACTCTTTATGAATGACTTTGGTTTATACTTTACCCTCGGCAGACAACATATTGCGGATTGGCAGGGGATAGACCATATCCTTTTTATACTGGCACTATGTCTTCGCTACCAACCGTCCGACTGGCGGAAGATACTGGTACTGATTACCGCATTCACCATCGGTCATTCCATCACCCTGGCATTGAGTGTACTGAATATAGTTCATTATTCCACCAAATGGATTGAATTCCTGATACCGCTTACCATCATTAGTACTGCCATCAGCAATGTATTTGTGAGGAGGTTTACTTTTAGGAACAAGTTCCCATTCATCTACTTCATGGCTTTGTTCTTTGGATTGATACACGGACTCGGCTTTAGCAATTACCTCAAAAGTTTATTGGGTAAAGATGATAGCATCATAGTACAACTCTTTGCCTTCAACATAGGATTGGAAATAGGGCAACTGCTGATTGTATCAGGTGTTTTGCTACTTTCTTTTGTAACAGTAGGGCTATTGAAGGTGAGTAGACGAGAATACATTTTATATTGCAGCGGTGGAATATTTGCGTTGGCGATGCAGCTGCTATTTCAACGCTGGCTATGGTGAAGAGAATTTACCACATAGGCACAATAGGTACATAGCGTCATTTATTAGATTACAAAAGGTTACATAGTTTTAAACGTTAATCTATAAGTCCTCAACGCAAAGCGTTGCTAGCCTTACTTTTTTCTATGTGCCTATGTGGTAAAATGCTTACTATTACATCGAACAACTATTTTACACTACCGTTATAGAACTTACTTTTTAATAAAACAACATACATGACTAAGAAACTGGTTTTAATATTGATGGTTTGCACACTAGGTGCCAAAGCGCAGGACATACACAACAACCCCAACTCCAACCACGGAAATAAGTTTGAGGACTTAGGCACCATCCTTCCAACGCCCAATGAGTATCGTACTGCAAGTGGCGCACCGGGTCCGCTCTATTGGCAACAACGTGCAGACTACGACATCACCTGTTCTCTTGATGAAAAGAAACAGACACTTACAGGTAGTGAAACGGTTACTTACTACAACAATTCCCCCAATGAATTAACTTATATCTGGCTACAACTAGATGAGAACCAGCACAGCACCATCAACAACGCCAACTACCAACTATCCAGCAATCTGGCAAAATCGTATAACCTACGTGACCTGAAGAAGCTGGAAGAGAACGAGAAGACAGACAATGGCTATGGCGATATCATTACCAAACTAACAGATGGCATCACTGGTAAACCCTTGGATTATACCATCAACAAAACGATGATGCGTATTGAGTTGCCTACTACTTTAAAGCCCAAACAAACATTTATATTTAAGCTAAACTGGCACTACAAGATTGCAGAAATTATGACTATGGGCGGCAGAGGCGGCTATGAATACTTTCCCGAGGATGGCAATTACTTATTTACAATGAGTCAGTGGTATCCAAGACTATGCGTTTACAGCGATTTTCAAGGATGGCAACACCATCAGTTTACAGGCAGAGGAGAGTTTGCGCTCACCTTCGGCAACTTCAAAGTAGCCATGACGGTTCCTGCAGACCACGTAGTGATGGCAACAGGACAAGGACAAAACTATCCCGAAGTATTATCTGCTGAGCAACTAGCCAGATGGCAAACGGCACAAACAGCAACAGAACCAGTGGAGATTGTGACGCTTGACGAAGCCAAGAAACGAGAGAAAACGCCTTCTACAGAAACAAAGACCTGGATATTTAAAGCAGAGAATGTACGCGACTTCGCATGGGGCAGTTCACGCAAACTAATCTGGGACGCCATGCCTGCTTATGTGGATGGGAAGAAAATAATGTGTATGAGTGCTTATGGCAAAGAAGCCTACAACCTATGGCGTAAGTATTCAACCAAAGTAGTGGCGCATACGGTGAAGACCTACTCGCATTTTACTTTTACCTACCCCTACCCCGTTGCACAAAGTTTTGAAGCAAGCAGTGGCATGGAGTATCCGATGATATGTTTCAATTTTGGACGTACCGAAAAGGATGGCACTTATACAGAAACAGCAAAGAATGGTATGATTGGCGTCATTACGCACGAAGTGGGTCATAACTTCTTTCCTATGATTGTAAACAGCGATGAACGTCAGTGGAGCTGGATGGATGAAGGGTTAAACTCTTTTTGTCAATACCTTACTGAACAACTGTGGGACAATAAGTTCCCTTCCAAAAGAGGTCCTGCCTACTTGATAACAGATTATATGCGGATGCCGAAGAATCTGTTGGAACCCATTATGACCAATAGTGAAAACATAGAAAACTTCAGAGACAACGCTTATTCTAAGCCTGCGACTGCATTGAATGTATTGCGAGAAACCGTGATGGGCAGAGACTTATTTGACTACGCTTTTAAGCAATATGCTAAGCGGTGGGCTTTCAAACATCCAACGCCCGCAGATTTATTCAGGACAATGGGCGATGCCAGTGCAGAGAACCTGGACTGGTTCTGGCGTGGTTGGTTTTATGGTACAGACGCTTGCGACATCTCCATAGATTCAGTAAAACATGCTGTTTACGACCCAGAACAAAAAATGAGAAGATTATCAAAAGGCAACAGGTCATCGCCTGCCAAACCACAGATACTACCATTTGATGACATTACAAAGGTTAGAAACAGAGCAGACAAACGCATTGTTTATCAAGTGGATACAGACACTTCTCTACGGGATTTCTACTGGAGATACGAGAGAGGCATAGAACCTTATGATAGTTCCCTTGACGCTACATTGCCTGAAAAAACACCTACTGCATTGGATCCATTGGAGAAACAAGAGGTTGAGAAATATAAAAAGGTACATCTCTACGAAGTTTCTTTCAGCAATAAAGGCGGATTGGTAATGCCCATCATTGTACAGTTTAAGTTTGATGACAGCACCACTGAAACAGAGAAAATACCAGCACAGATTTGGAGACACAATGAGAATAACGTGAGTAAGGTATTCTTAACGACTAAAAATGTAGTATCCATTCAGCTGGATCCAATGAAAGAAACAGCAGATATAGACGAGAGTAATAACTACTGGGGAGAGATACCACAGGCTAGTAAGTTTGCCTTATTTAAGGCCAATGCGCCGAACCTGAGAAATCCCGCTGCTGCACAAAAGAATCCGATGCAACTTTCTAATGAACAAAAGAAGCGGTAGGTACTTAAGAAATAAATGCAAAGAAGCCTGATTTAAAATAAGAAAGTTTCGTTTTTAGAATACAACAGTCATTATTCAACTCGTCTTTCATTAACTATAAGAAAGTGGAAATGATTTTTTCTCTTAAAATCAGGCTTCTATGTCTTGTTGTATGTCTCAGGTGTTGTATTATCACATTACTTCTCTCTTAAGAAAGTAACTGGCGATTAATAGAACCCACCTACTTCCTTTTAAACTATTTAGATGGTTTTGTTCGGGAATAGGTATTCTTCAATCATATAGGCTATTCCCCAGCCAATAAGAGTTCCAATAGCGTAACAAATAATATCACTCCAAAGGAAGCCTACACCTAGCATCAGTCTTCCTAGAGTAAAGCTTCTTAGATATTGCATAAATGGCCCCTGGTTCAGTTGAGACACTTCATCCGCTACCCCTAGGGCATAGTTTATGAGTGCCAACTTCCATAAGGGAGGCTTTGTGAGAAATATCCGCAGGAAGAAAAGAAACATACCTGCCCAGATGATGTCACCACCATATACAACCACAATAGGAAGAAACCATTGGTGATGACTTCTGGTGGCAAGGGCAAGCCACGTGGAAAAGGCAAAAAGAATTGCATATAATAGTTTACGTTTCATTAATACTTAGTTTAGAAGTAGCTGGGGTTATTAACTAATTCACTCTCTTAAATACCGTACGATTTAAGAAAAGAAAATGATAAATTATTCTGGCGAGAGAAGGAATATGGAAAGGATAAAGCCGGCCTATTGTTTTTTGGTATTTGCTTTCCATCTTTACAAAATATTTTATAAAGTTTACATTCCCTGCCTTGAATAATTTCCGATGGGCAAACCAAACAACCAATGAAGTACTAAAAAAGAAGAAGTGATAAAAGAAAAAGGAAACCTGCTTCTGCCAAAACGATTTCTCACTGAAAATAATCTCTAACCGTTCCTGTTGAAATTGAATATGTGGTGCTTCGTCAATTAATATATCAGTACATATCTGCTTTAGTAAAGCACAATCAGAAGCGTCTTTCAAACATTGATAAAAAATCTGGGCAGTAGATTCTACTGTAATTACAGCAAGTGTCCACAACTCCATGCTAGTATTAAAATATCTTACCTTTCTAAAAAGCGAATCACCCCAATCTCTTTTTATTCGCTTTTCATTAATTGAATCTAAGTACCTCCCCAAATTATTACCATGTTTTTGTTCTTCCTTTATAAAGAGTTCCACAGCATTCAAATAATTTAGATCGCCTATCTTTTTTGCATGTATTGTACTTGCCCTAATAAGGTTTTTACCCTCCGAAGTTTCTCCCAACTGCCAAGCTTGTAGCGATTGTAAGATGGGTTGCAACTCCCGACTGGTAATTGTAGGTTTCAAGTTCCAATCGACTCTGTGTTGTTGGCTATTGGTAGTAAAATAGCTAATCCATTCTAATGAATTCCTGCGTTTCTTTTCCATGATTATCATTTTTTGTTGTTAAGAAATAGATGTTTAGTTCTTTATGTATAAATGCTATAGCTAAAAGAGATGGAACAAAAAGGGCAAGTGTGGATAAAGAGATATACTTGAATAATTCATCTCCTGCCCAAATTTCATAAGAAGAAAAATAAAGAGGATAGAAAATTGAACATAGAAAGCATACGAGTATGAGCAAAACATATTTGATTCTTACCGAAAAATTTAGATAGTTAATAAAAGGAATAGAGATAAGTAATACAATTCCCGCTGGAATGCTAGCCAATGAGGAAATTAGTAAAAACAAAAAACATAGCTCCCAAGTACTATCATTCATTTCAATGCAAGCATATAATATACTGCCTGTAATAAAGAAGAAATTAGTAAAAAGCCAAACTAGTGACGCAATTTCCGTTGATTCTGAGTTATTTTTTTTCATTAAAAGTGCTTTGAATTTCAAAGTTTATGTGCAAAAAAAAATTACTTCGTTCCGTTAATCATTTTTTCCAGGGCAGTCAAATGTTGTTTGAAAGCCAAAAAGCCTACTTCAGTTGCCTTATAGGTGGTATTGGTTTTTCGTCCAATAAAACCCTTTTGTACCTGAATGTAACCACTCTCTTCCAGCCCCTTGATATGACTGGCGAGGTTGCCATCCGTAATCTGTAAAAGCTCCTTCAAATCATTAAAGTTAATCTCCTCATTCACCATCAGGGCACTCATGATGCCTAGGCGTATGCGGTTGTCGAAAACTTTATTTAAATGCAGAATGGGATTCATTGTGTTGATGTAAAACTGAAACTAACGAATATGAAATTATAATTGAGGGCTACTGTCTTTCATATTTCAACCACATAATCAGGCCATATATAATGTGTAACCCACCAAACCCAATAGCCCAGAACCATAATCCTTTGCCTATGAACCATAAGTTAAGTATACCTAGCAATAGCTGCATATAACCTAGATACCTTACTTCATTTAGTGTGTATTTAGACGCATTTACCAACGCCAACCCATAAAAAATTAAACATCCTGGTGCAATCAGACCAACAATGCCAAACTGAATCAATTTGAATAGAAAAATGCCACCAACAATTAAGGGTACACTCAAATTGATAAACAAACGTTTGGAGGTAGTACCCCAAACCGATACGTTGGTATTCTTACTCCTCAAAAAAGTAAACACAAAGGAAGATACTAGCGATGCGACAAAAGTGATGATGGCAATTTGTACCAATTTATTTACTATCAAATCACTAAAAGAAAAACTACCATTGAAGGAAGATAAATATAGGTTGTTATCTAAGTTCTGTAAAACTGCACCATCACTCTTGATGATTACATTTCGGGAAAAATAGGCACCCAACAAGGCACAGGTGCCAGCGGCAATGCCACTTAATCCACTTAAGCTGAAAAATCGACTACTCCTTTCCATCATTTGTTTTATGTGCTGGAGTTCTTCTTGTTGTTTTAGATCTGCATTGTTCATAAAAGCACTTTGAAATACAAAGTAAATGTCTTTAAATGATTAAAACAAATTTATTTTTAAAATTTGGGGAAAAGGATTACCAAACTTGATACCTATACCCTAATACCTCCGTATCTGATGGTACGAGGAGTGGGGAAATGACAAGTTTTGATTTAAGTTAGTTTACCTCTGTTCGAAAGTTTTCTTCACGCCATCTAAATGGGCGATAAACTTGTTTACATCGGCATCGTAACCATACTTTACCTCACTGAGGGGATTGCCTTTCAGGTCTAAAAACATATAGAGCGGCTGTGCATTGAAGCCAAACTTAGTTATCTCATAATCTAGGTTCTTCTCTCCTACCGTCGTTATTCTATCGCCTTTTGCGTTGGTGTATTGCTCGGCTTGTGGTAACTCGGTGCTTTCATCAACATATAAACTTATCAATATAAAGTCTTCTTTCAATCGCTTCAATACGGCTTCATTCTTCCATACCTGCTCTTCCATCTTACGACAATTGGTGCAGGAATGACCAGTAAAATCGAGCATCACTGGTTTGTTGAGTGCCTTTGCGGCCGCTAACCCTTCCTCTAAATCGAAGTATGCAGTGATTCCGAAGGGAACTTTTAGTTTATCTGTATACTTCTTTGGGGCAATAGCATTGCCATTGGGTGAAGCAGCAGTAGTGGTTTTGCCGATGCTATATTGAAGGTTATCCAAGTTAAAATCTTGCGTGGTAGCAGGAGGGATCAGTCCACTCAATGGCTTTAGCGGAGCTCCCCACAAACCCGGAATCATGTACAACGCAAAGCAAAAAGCACTGATGGCAAAGAACAAACGAGGCACACTGATGAATTGTAAGACACTGTCGTGTGAGAACTTTAGTTTTCCTAGCAGATAATATCCCAACAAACTGAAGTTGACAATCCAGATGGTGAGGAATACGTCTCTATCCAACAGATTCCAATGATAGATAAGGTCTACATTGGAAAGGAACTTCATGGCTAGTGCCAACTCGATAAAGCCAAAAGCTACTTTTACTGAATTGAGCCATCCCCCACTCTTCGGCAAAGAATGAAGCATGGAGGGGAAGAATGCAAACAACGAAAACGGCAGTGCCAAACCTACCCCAAAACCCAACATGCCAATAACAGGCGCCAAACTGATGCCTTGGCTACTGGTTTGCCCAATCAATAACCCCACAAGAGGTCCAGTGCAGGAAAATGACACGATTGCAAGCGTAAGTGCCATAAAGAAAATACCCATCAATCCGCCAGTTCCAGACTTTTCATCTGCCTTGTTTGCCCAGCTATTGGGAAGTGTCAACTCGAAAGCGCCAAACAAAGAGATGGACAACAGGATGAAAATGACAAAGAATAATAAATTTGCGATAGCGGATGTAGAGATAGAATACAAAATAGAATTGCCAAAAAGCCACGTAAGAAGCAACGTTGGAACTGTATAGATAACAATAATGGACAAGGAATAAATGATAGCATTGCGAATGCCTGCCTGATGCGAACCACTACGCTTTAGAAATACACTAACCGTAACAGGAATCAAAGGAAAAACACAAGGGGTGAAAACAGCAGCTAACCCAGCTAGTAAAGCAATAATGAAAGTATTGATTAAAGACATTTCCATCTTCTTCTTTTTATCCATCGGGGCTAATGAGGCTTTGGATGGATTGATGGTGACGCTAAACTTCTCTTCGCCGGCAGGCAATTCATCTCCATTTTTAGCAAGCCATACAAAAGAACCTTTCAGGGTGATGGCGCTGTCACTGTGGATGTGCAATGGGAAGAGGAATTTGACACCTTCGGAATACAAACGATAGTTGCTACCATCGGGCTGCTTCATCAGTTGCAAAGTGCCCACTTCTGTTGCCGTATCTTTTGAATACATCAGTTTGGAGAAGGCCGTATCCAATGACAAAGAAGACACAAAAGCATCGTCAGCACTGGTCTTCTTTACGGGAAACAACTGCCATCCTTTGGGTATGGTAGCAGAAACGGTGAGCATCTGCAATGAATCATTGACAGGGGTAGTGCTAAAACTAAACTGCACAGAAGGTTGGGTCTGTGCAGTAGCTTTGAAAGAAGTTGTTGCCACACAAAGGATGAATAGCAACAGGCAACTCTGTTTGAACGTCTTTTTTATCATTATTGAAGCTTAATGTCGAAAGATTTTTTGGTGGGAGGCAGACACTGATCGTCATTGCAGACCATATATTCTATTGTTCCAGAAATATTTGTCTTGATGCCAGCCTTCACCTTCACCTCTTGCGTGAAAACAACGGAATTGGAATAATACAACACATCAGTATGAAATGCATCGTCATATATCTTCTCCAACTTACCAGTTTCCTTGACAGAACCCACCAACTTAACCAAAGGATTGGGCGCAAACTTAATCTCGGTAGGCACGGGACCACTCTTGCCAGTATTCTGAGAATAGATATGCCAAGGCTTTTTAACGGTGGCCGTAATCACCACCTGATAGCCATCCCCTTTGGGCTTTGCCTCATATTTAAAGTCTACAGGGTTCTTTACCTGAGCACCAGCCAATGTTGCAAAAGTCAATGCAAATACTACAATCAGAATCTTTTTCATTTATTCAAATTTAATTTGCAGCAGAGGCACAGAAAAAAATAAAGAAGTATATCCGTACCTTTTTCAGCTTATTCTGTGCCTCTATGGCAATAATTATTAGTTTAATCCCAAAATATCAAATACCGATACGCCATCTATATTACCCAACAATTTGTTGGTTGCACGTTCGGGATGCGGCATCATTCCAAATACATTGCCAGCTTTATTACGTATGCCCGCGATATTCCTTACAGCGCCATTGGGATTTCCTTCGCCATTGACTTCTCCCTCTTCATTGCAATACCTGAAAAGAACCTGATTGTTCGCTTCTAATTCATCTAATAGGGTATCATCTGCAAAATATCTTCCTTCTCCATGTGCAATTGGAATCTTTAAGGCACCAGAAGTTTCATTCTTTA
>CANGFK010000091.1 GCA_947452925.1 Chitinophagaceae bacterium
GTTTAATATCAAGTTGTTTTTTGAATTACCACTGAGGCATATTCCGTTAAAATAATGCAGAAAGTTCTCGCTGTTTTGCAAATCCAAATCCAAAGGGTTCTTTAGTTTATTCAATAATGTCTTACCCAAAGCATCACTAAGTTTTACACTGATTGAATCGGTGTAGTAGGTGGGATGAACGAGAAAATCACCTGATCCTATCAAATCAGAATAAACTGGGAATTTATCTACATTGTAGAAACTATATACGTTTTGAGGGAAAAGTATTTGTTGGGATAATCTTTTAACATCAATATGTATGGGTTGCGTAGTATCACCGTAATAGTTTCTGTTCAACTTCAAAATTAACCTTAATGAATCAAACCTCGTACTGTCATATACTTTTTCGTAGGCAGGAGGGTTCAAGTCGAAATAACATTTTGTATCTAGCCTACCAAATGCAGTATCTGTGAATCCTCCCAATAATGTCACACCTGTGCCGGAAGTGGGAAACGAGTCGACAAATAGGGTGGCGAGGCTAGTTGTGAAGGTATCTACACTCACAGCTTGTGTGTATTGATTTTCCAATACTTGATTGCCGTATTCAATATCTACTTTTTTACAGGCAGTAAAAAAGAACAGAGTGAGGAATAAAAAATAGATAACCTGCTTCAAACGCATAAGTATTTATTAAATGAACGCGTCAAAAGTAATGGAATACTTTACAACGTTGGCAATACTATCATAGCCTCCTGTTACAAAATTGTTACTATGGATGAACAGTGTCAATATGACGATGATTAATAGAATTTTGTCTTTTAATAATTACTTATACCTAAAATGATCGGAACTGTGAAATACAAGGATTTTATCAGTGCCATAAAATGGCATTTGATAGGCATAAACCTGCCATTCATCAGCAAAATAAACTCGAAAGTCCATTTTAACTATTTGACTAACTGCGCTACTTATAATTTCAGCCAAAATTTTAGAACAATGAAGTTAATTAAGTATTTCTTTTTCTTACCCGCGAGTGTAGTCTTGTTACTGCTTGCTTGCAACAACACTACTACCAATCCATTGCAAAGCGGCAACTGGGTAACCCGTTCAGAATCACCTGCAAATGCCAGATTTCAAGCGATTTCATTCACAGTTGGGGATACTGCCTATGTGGGCACTGGTTATGATGGAAGCGTTAGATATAATGATTTGTGGTCTTTCAATATTTCTAATTCTTGGCAACAAAAAGCCTACATGCCATCTTCTGGTGCCGATTCTGCTCCTGCAAGAAACGGTGCTGTTGCATTTGCTATTGGTAAAACAGGCTATATTACAACAGGTACTGACGGCTACAATAAATTCACTGATACTTGGGCATACAATGTCTCAACAAATAGTTGGTCCAAAAAAGCAAATTTTGCTTCAGGTGCGTCACCAGTTGTAACAGGTCGTTACGGTGCAACCGCCTTCGCAATCGGCAACTATGGCTATGTTACTTGTGGTTATGATAATGAATACAAAAAAGATTTATGGAGATATGATCCTTCAACTGATTCGTGGTCTGCAATGGCACCTCTAGGAACTACTTCAACCACACCTCCAACAACTTCGGGTGGGCCAGTTTACAGCAATGCAGGTTTCAAGCGTATGATGGCAATCAGTTTTGTACATACCGATAAAACAACTGGAAAAACGCTAGGTTATGTAGTGACTGGATTGGGAAGTGGTGGTACAAACATCAACGATTTCTGGGCTTATGATCCTTCTACAAATTTGTGGAAAGGATTGAAAGTTATAAGCAATTCGAGTACTCAAAACTATGATGATGACTATTCTGACATCATCCGTAATAGTGGTGTAGGCTTTGTAATGGGGGATTCTGCTTATGTAACCGCTGGTGTAAATGGTGGATACACTCAAAAAACTTGGGCTTACGACTTCAATACAGATTTGTGGAGTCGCAAATCAAATTTTGAGCGTTCTGGTCGTGAAGGAGGCGTTGCATTTGTTATCAATAGTCGCGGATTTGTATCTTTAGGAAAAGCTAGTGGTACTTATTTTGATGACCTAGAAGAGTTTCAACCTTACACAGCTTTAAATACCGATGATTAAGAAAAATTGGATATACCTTCTTTTCGCATTTTCTGTTATTGCATATATCACCTCAGTGCTGTTGTATACAAAAGATGCTGACAAAATAGAAGCTAAAGCATTGCATCTAGACAAGGGATGGGGATATCAGATATTGGTTAGAAAAAGGGTATACATCACTCAACACGCCATACCGGCTGTTGAAGGAAATAAAGAGTTCACTACCAGAGAACAAGCGCTAAAAGTTGCTGACTTGGTAATAAGCAAAATGAAAAAAAAAGCTGGATTGCCCTCTGTTACGCTGAAAGAGCTTGACAGTCTTGGAATCGAAAAATAAGTTTAAATAAAAAAGGGTTAATCTATATTAACCCTTTTTTATTTTTTAATAGTGAAGGATACATTCAATGGATTTGTATACAGTTTGGCCTTCC
Source organism: Chitinophagaceae bacterium (assembly GCA_947452925.1). GTDB lineage: Bacteria > Bacteroidota > Bacteroidia > Chitinophagales > Chitinophagaceae > Parasediminibacterium. The sequence continues at coordinate 2,502 of CANGFK010000091.1, forward strand.
TGCTATATCTTTAACCACATTTTGTTTTTTAAACACCAATAATGATTCATTTTTATATTGTTCATCACGAGCTGTCGGAGGCAATTATTTTGCAGACCTATTTGTCTACCACCGACTTTGCCAACAACGTGCTTATTGTAGATGAAAATGCTTTGTTCAACACCACAATAGAGCATCCCTCGGTTATCATCTGTTCCATCCCTTCTCTCACTAACAATATTTTGAAATGGCTCAAGAAACAACACAATCGCCCGCTTTTAGTATGTAGTGGAACAGGGATTGAAATTGAAAATATTGTAAATGCCCAGCAGGTATTTGCTTTTTTGCAAACGCCTATAAGTTTAGAACGGGTATTATCTCTCAAAAAAAATATTTACGATTATGTTTTTGGGGCACAAAAGACAGAAACCCTAGAGAAGAAAGATTTTCTTTTTATTAAATCAGACTATAAACTCATAAAGATTACCCTCAGCGAAGTGCTGTTCTTTTCTGGATTGAAGGATTACACACAAATATTTTTGAAGGGAAAGAAAACCCCGCTCACAACACTAAAAAATTTGAAGGAGTTTGAAGGAAAGTTATCTTCCAGCGAGTTTGTACGGGTACATAGATCCTATATCATAGCAATGAGTCAGGTAGATTTTATTAGTAAGAACGAAATCACCATAGATACTTATACCATCCCTATTGGCAATACCTTTAGAAAAACATTGGATGAAGCAATTATGAAGAATTCGTAAGGAGGGTTTGTTAGTGAAATTTGGAGTCCCTTTTTCTATACTCCAAGAAACTTGCAACTTCATAGGTTTACACTCTTGCTTTGGTAATAAATAAAACTCTAATACAAACCAACAATAGCGGGATTTTATAGGACATACGACTCTAAAATTTATTTGTTGCAAGACTGTTTTGGATTTTTCTCAATTTTAGCTGCGTAAAACCAGATAGACCTTCCGCTTTTAAAAAAAATTGTGGCAGGTCAACCGACCTTTCATCGGGGTACGCAGTACGTTCATTGAAGTAAGAAGTACGTTCATTGAGGTATGAAGTACGTTCATTGGGGTACGAAGTACGTTCATTGGGGTACGCAGTACGTTCATTGAGGTACGCAGTACGTTCATTGGGGTACGAAGTACGATTTATGGCATCGGTCGAGTAAATTATGTTCTTCTCTCCCAAAGTGTTATGTCTGCAATACTTTTCTAAAAGCCGGCTGGCTGCTACAACCTCTACATGAGCGATGTCATTAAGTTAAGAAGAAAAGATTAACCGCAGAGTTACGCGGAGCCATTTACGCGGAGAGACGCAGAGGGACTATTCATTTTAGATAATAACGCTTCACTTTAGGTCGAAGAATGAGCGAATGAATAATCCTTAATTTAATGACATCGACCAAAGGACAATGTCATTAAATTAAGAGAAAAAAAAGGGTTAACCGCCAAGAACGCAAAGTTTCATCGCCAAGAATACGCAAAGTGTTTCCTAATTGTGGGTAAAACGTTACACTTTTAGGGCGCAAAGAGAGCGATTCAAGAAATATGCTCCTTTTTTCTTTTGTGCTTCTTTGAGCCTTTGTGGCTTTGTGGCGAAAAAAATCCTTAACTTAATGACATCGCCCGAAGGGGCAAAATCGAAACATCGCCAATACGATCTACATTTTGAGAGGAATATCTCACTAATTTTTTCTCAATTTTAGCTGAGCTAAAACTAGATAGCCTTAAGGTGGCTTATGTAAGTAATTGTGGAAACGCGCGTATTAGTTTTTGCATTTTTATTTGACACAGATGTATTTGCCCTGCTTATTGAATCTGATCTAAAATTATCAGATTCAATTCTTGAAAAAATGGTTGAATAAGTACGTGTAAAAAAGTGGTGTGCCTGTTTATTTGGACAATGCTTTCGATTCTTCAACTCTCTTTTCTTCTACTTTTTTGAGAAGGTTGTTTACCTCTAAGCCTGCAAAGAGCACTGCAAACAATCCGTGTGTATCATTATCGTAGTAAGGTCGGTTGATGTAATAATTTACATCTTCAGAACACATGGTACCCATACAGATGTCGTGTACTGTACCATCGGAGTCAATTTTTGTTTTAATCGCATTCCAACCTTTTAATACCACATTTTTATATTCTGATGCATCTAGCCAACCGTTTGTAACACCACGAGCTATTGCCATTGTAAAAATGGCTGTACCAGAAACTTCTTCTTTAGAATCAGGTCGATCTATCACATTGAACCAAAAGCCATTTACATTCTGATACTTCGCAATGGCAGCAACGTGTTCTCTGTAATGTTGAAGAACAGCTTTGTATTTTGGGTGATTTTTGGGTAAATTCAATAATACCTCAGAAGTAGCCCATATTCCCCAACCATTTGCACGAGACCAATGCGGTAGCTTTACATTTTTTTCGGAGTACTTGGCATGGCAATATAAATGTGCTGAACTATCCCATACTTCTTTGTTGAAATTGATTACCTGATTGGCAGCATCATCTAAAAGCTTCTTTTTTAAAACAGGGTCGCTGGTGTACAAGGATGCTTGTACCAGAAATGGGATACCCATGAACATATCATCTACCCAAGTGGTATATTTTTCTGGAGAAAGTCGAGTAAAAATATTGCTGCCGGGCATTCTTAACTGACCCTCCTCAGCATATTTTATCATCTTGTCTACAAATGCTTTGTAAGCTTCTCGCTTGGGGAAGTTGTCCTTGCTTTCTAATTTATAAACCAATGGTAGGGATGGCGCTAAAGTGAAATCTAACAAGGGTACTCCCAATATTTCTTTATTTGCCGAACTATCTACATTTAGCTTATTTACTTGATAATTTACAAATGGAATTCCTTCTAAATGAAAGTTACAGAAGCTATCTGCGTAGTGACCATATTTACTGTCACCAGTTATCTGAGATAATTTTTCCATTGCCCAAGCAGTTCCTCCATTATGATAGTTCCAGTTGTAGCTTGTTCCCCATTTTTTTGGATTAATCATTCCGCCTAAAACCTCAATTCTTGGTATAGTCCAAGTGACTAATTCATCAGCACCTTCGTACATATACCCAAATCGAATATTGGTTTCAGGTTCATAGACCGTTTCAAATCCTTTTCGGTTACTGTTGTCAAAAGGTCCAACAACTAACCAATTGGATACATTGGAAACAGACTTGTCTACATATTTCATGCTAGTTAATCCAATAATAGGATAGCTAATAGTGTTAGCAAGTATTGCACCTTTTGTTGCAGGTGGTTGTATGTAAACTTTCCATTCTTTACCGGAAGTCTCTGATTTGATAAGTAAAGTGTTTTTGCCTTTTCGTAATGAAAGTTTACATGTATTACTCATTTTCACACTTCGTTCCTCATATACAAGATTTATCTTTCTATCCCCTGACTTTTCATATACAATTTTGTTGTTCAACCATATTTTACATCCGTCATTATGTTCTAATTCAATATTTATATCCATGTTTTCAGATGCAGTAAGGATAGTGGTAGCATAGGCAACAGCTAGTTTTCCTAACCCAAATGTTCTGCCGAAATCAACTACTTGAATACCATTAAATGTTTTGTTAGGTGTTGCAAGACTTAATTGATATTTGAATGGCGTCTCCTTCACCAACTTGTTACCTACAAGCTTAAGTACCTCTAAGGGAGATTCAATAGACGAAGCATCTTTTTGGGCAGATAGACTAGTAATGCTTAATTGAAGTAAGGCAATAGCTACCAATTTTAATAGCGAACTTTTCATGTTACTGAGAATAGGAAAATTATATGTCTGACTCATTGTAATCGTTAGATTTTCTAATAAAACATAAAGAACGCATTTTGATTGCGAAATTATTTGTTCTAATGGTGCAAACAATTGGTTTAACCCGTCATTTAGTATTTTGAAGCAATTTTTTGAACAGTTTAGATAAAACTAAGGTTGGTTGCAAGAGAAAAAGGCTGCAAAATAACCAATTGAACAGCAATGGAGATTTCGCAGCTTGTTGAAATGAATTATATCTTATTTCAAGTTAAAAAGCGTAGATGGAATCTATTTTTTATTCCCCCATAATCGCAATCTACTGATGCCGCCATCAGGGAATATATTTAAACGGATATGAGAGAAAGGGCTTTTGTTGATAATCTCCTTTTCGAATTCATGTTCCGTATCTGCACTTAGTTTCTGTTCGGGAAGTAGAGTTGTCCATTGTATACTTTCGGACAATGGGTTGCTGCCATCTTCAATAATGCATCCTTCTATGGAACATCTGTCGGGATAGTTCCCTTTAAAATGACAAGTATCTACCAATATTTTATTGATTGTCCCAATGGTTGCCAATTGCAGAATCACCCAATCACGGTTGTTGGGAGTACGGTTTCTTTTTGTTTCCCATCCGTCTCCCATATTTATGCCACGACCAGGCATAATCAAGTTGCTCATGGCACTGAAGAACATATCATTGCAAGCAACAGCCTGTCCGCCATTGATGGCAGCGACTAATTCTATGATTTCGTTGGTGGCTATTGCATCCCAATTTTTAAAAACTGTACCGTAAACCCTAAATCTTGCTACACCTCCATCTGGATAAATATGCAAACGAAGGTGTGTAAACAATTTCTCGCTCTTGCATTCATAGAAGTTCTGACTACCTGCATCTAAGTGGGATTTTTCTAATATTTCTTCCCATGGCAGTATTTCCCAATCGGTAATAGCACTGGCATCTTCCAGATAAATGGCTTCTACAGAAGCATGTGGAGGATGATTGCCCAAAAAGAAGTTGGTGTCAATATTAAAGCCAGCAATCTTGCCTGGTGTTGCCAATTGCACAATTGCCCAATCGTGTCCCGGGGTGCGTTTGCGCCTACTTTCCCATCCATCCATCCACTTGCCACGATCGGTGTATGCGTCAATAATAAATATGCCTCTTCCTTTTTTAATCAGATTCTCCTTCTCTGCGAAGAAGTCGTCGGTGGCGTACAATACTTTTCCACCCAAGCGCTCTGCAGCTAAATCTGTTAATTGCGCAAAGGCAGGTGCCGTTTTAATAATTTCTTTTACTGATGAAACCATGGTGAATTATTTTGAATTTTGAATTTTAAATTAAACATTAAATATCTTCTTTCCAATGCTTGCAGAGCCTTCTGTTATTTTATCGTCCTTGTAGACCGTTGTTCCGTTTACAATAGTTTCTACTACTTTTCCAAACAGGGTATTTCCGGTGTAGGGACTCGCTTTATGCCGATGTAAGATTGCCTCTGCCTTTACCTCATACGACTCCTCAGGATGCCATATTATCAAATCGGCATCGTAACCAACGGCTATCTTCCCTTTTCGATTGTTTAGTTGTAGAAACTTTGCAGGATGTTCCGTGATTAACGGAATAAATTCTTCCAATTTCATCATCTTCTTTAGGCTTGTCCAGCTGGCGGGCAACAGAAACTGCAAGCCGGCAATGCCCCCCCAAGCTTTTAATAAGTTACCACTTTCCAATTCCTTAATATTCGGTGGGGCAGGGGAATGGTCACTTGCTAAAAAATCTAGAATACCTAGTTGTAATGCCTTTTGCAACAGTAAGTTATTTGCTTTCTCGCGAATGGGGGGCGCACACTTAAACAGTGTTTGTCCATCGGGAATTGCTTCTGCATTAAAATAAATATAATGCGGACAGGTTTCTGCCGTTACGGACAACCCTTCGCTTCTTGCTATCGCAATGTCTTCGATGGCATCCGAAGCCGATACATGAACAATATGTACTGCGCAATCATGTTGTTTGCTCAATCCAATAACCAGTTTCACAGCTTCTACTTCCCATTCTTGCGGACGACTGGCCAGATAATTTTGATAACTGGTAGGTGCCTTCAAAAAAGCTTCGGAGACAAAACCATCCGATATTTCGCAGTGAGCCAGAAGCGGGATTTTGTGTTTGGCAATCAGGGGTATTGCTTCATTTAAGTCTCTCTCTTCTACATTTGGAAATTCATCAATACCAGAGTGTACCAAAAAACATTTTACCCCCAACACGCCTGCATCCATCAAATCAGGCAATTCGCCACTATTTCCTGGCACCAAGCCTGCATAAAAACCACAGTTTACTGTAAGTTTTCCTTCTGCTGCTGCTAGCTTTTCTTCCAATGCGGCAAGGGTGGTAGTTACTGGACTAGCATTCAAAGGCATATCCACAATTGTAGTGATTCCTCCAGCCGCCGCCGCTTGTGTGGCAGTAGAAAAACCTTCCCATTCAGTACGCCCCGGTTCGTTCACATGCACATGTGCATCAATTGCACCCGGCATCAAAACACCAGAAACAGCAGTGGCATCTTTTGTTTTATAAGGCAGAATCGCCGCTATCAACCCACCCTCTATTGCAATAGTGGCAGCCTGCAACTTGTCATCTATCCAACATTGTTCACTGTATATTTCCCGTTTCATATCTATTAATTTTTGCCACTAATTTCACGAATAAACACAAATGATATCAATTTAATGCGCACGCATTTGTGTTATTAGGGACAATAAAACACCACTAATACTCAACTTTTGCATTGCTTTCCTGCCAAAGCCGGAAAGCCTCCAATGCTTCATCACGCAGTAGTTGTTTGGTAAATAGCTTTCTCTCTTCCAATGGCAGTGCTATTTCCTCATAAATAAATTGATCATCAAACTGTATTGCCGCCGCATCTGCCTTTGTGTTGGCATAAAATAAGCGGGCAGGTCTGGCCCAATAGATGGCACCGAGGCACATAGGGCAAGGCTCGCAACTAGTGTACAAGTCGCAACCGTCCAACTGAAAAGTATTCAAGGTTTTGCAGGCATTACGGATGGCAACAACTTCTGCATGGGCAGTGGGGTCGTTGCTACTAGTAACCTGATTTGCCCCACGGGCAATAATTTTGCCGTCTTTCACAATCACAGCACCAAATGGACCGCCTTTCCCCTCGGTTACATTTGTTATGGAAAGATGGATTGCCTCTTTCATAAACACTTCTTCCTCATTAGTCATTTTCTTCAGGTATTATTTGTTTGTCAATACTATTTCTGTTGTAATTTTTTAAGGTTTATTTCTTTTTAGCAGAATGAGTAGGTGTTTTTCTGCATTTTTTTCAAAATTAAGGCATTGGAGATAAATAAAATATAGATAAATTAGTTTTTAATAATAAAATTAAAATAAGTTGTATGAACCTTCTATTTTTTGATATTTATTCTAGTAATGTAAGAAGCTGTTTGAGTTAATTATTTGATATTCTTTATAGGATTTAATATTGACTGCAACTGCGTTAAATTTTTCACCTTAGGCGTTTGACTATGGTTGCAAAATTTGCCTTGTTCCAATCAAATAAACACCAATAAGTAATTCTAAACAA
>CANGFK010000092.1 GCA_947452925.1 Chitinophagaceae bacterium
AGCCCTACCCGACATCGCTAAGTGGCCATCAAACTGTCATAAGAGCATACGAAGGGACGCTAGAGCCTCACCCAATCCTGCTAAGAGCCTAGGCAATATCGCTAAAACCTCATCGCGTTTCTCTAAAATTACAAGTATTTCGTCATAATACTCACCTCAACACAAAATATTCATAGCGTACTCAACAAAAAAGACAACCACTCAAGCAAATAATAACATAACGGTCTCTTTTCCTCTTTGTGCTTCTTACTGCCTTTGCGCCTTTGTGGCTTACACCCATTCCAACTCACGACTTATTACTTACAACTTACTACTAGTGCCTACTGCCTTATATTTGCCGTCTTTTATAAAATTATTCAGTAGATGGTGCACTATAATAGGTTTGTTTTAGAGAATGGTTTGCGGGTTCTGGTACACGAAGACAGCAGTACCCCAATGGCTGTGGTGAATGTGATGTATGATGTGGGTGCAAGAGACGAGGACCCCAATAAAACAGGCTTTGCACACCTTTTCGAACACCTGATGTTTGGCGGAAGTATCAATATTCCCGACTATGACGAGCCACTTCAAAGGGCAGGTGGAGAGAATAATGCCTACACCACCAACGACCTCACCAATTACTATTGTAGCCTTCCTGCCGAAAACATTGAGACTGCATTTTGGTTAGAAAGCGACCGTATGCTAAGCCTCGCCTTCAGCAAGAAAAGCCTGGAAGTTCAGCGTAAAGTTGTATGTGAGGAGTTTAAGGAACACTACATCAATAAGCCTTACGGCGATTTATGGTTCAAAATGCGTGACCTCGCTTTTACTACCCATCCCTACAAATGGATGACTATTGGAAAGGAGCTAAGCCACGTAGAAAATGCTACGATAGAGGATGTAAAGGCATTCTTCCATAAACATTACAATCCCTCAAATGCTATCTTGGTAGTGGCAGGAAACGTAACTACAGAACAAGTAAAAGGCCTAGCTGAAAAGTGGTTCGGGCCAATACCAAAAGGCGAAAAGTATAACCGTAACCTCCCCGAAGAACCCAAGCAAATGAGTGCTAAGTTTCTGGAAGTAACTGCCGATGTGCCGCTAGATTCTTTGGTAAAAACATGGCACATAGAAGCTCGTCTGGACAAAGGATATTATGTTGCAGATTTAATTACCGAGATATTAGGCGGAGGTGGCTCTTCAAGAATGTATCAGGCTTTGGTGAAGGAAAAGCAATTGTTCTCTAGCTTAGATTGTTATCATTTTGGCAGCATCGACAAAGGCTTGTTGGCAATAGAAGGTAAGTTAGTGAAAGGAGTTAAAATAGAAGATGCCGACAAAGCTGTGTGCGAGCAATTACAAAAAATACAGACTGATTTGATAGAAGACAGTGAACTGCAAAAGGTGAAAAACAAAACGGAAAGCGTCATCGCCTTCGAGGATATGAGCATTATGAGCCGAGCAAGCAGTCTTGCCAATTACGAACTTCTGGGCGATGCCAACCTGATGAATACTGAGTTGGAAAGATACCAGTCCATTACTTCCGAAGATATCCGAGAGTATAGCAAGCAGATTTTTGATGAGGATAATAGTAATACATTGTACTACAGAAGCAAGAATTAAGAACACCTCACCCCTATAGTGGAATTGAAAATAAAACATAGAGATGCTAAATAGAAAGAAGAGTCCCGAGATAGTTGATGCAGTAGAGTTTCACCTGCAATTAAAACCTTACACCAAGTTTACTCTAGACAATGGAGTAGAGGTATATAGCATTCATGCAGGTGCTCAAGAAGTGGTGATGGTGGAGATGGTGTTTTTTGCAGGTAACTGGTACGAGGAAAAGAACATAGTTGCAGCTACTACCAACTTCATGCTTAAGAATGGCACTAAGCAAAAGACAGCGTTTGCCATTAATGAGCATTTTGAGTTTCATGGGGCTTACCTCAACAGAGGTTGCCAGAATGAAACAGCAACAATTACGCTGCATACACTGGGCAAACACTTACCCAAACTATTGCCGGTGATGTCAGAACTATTGACCGATAGTATCTTCCCCAAAGAAGAATTGGCTATCTACAAACAGAATCAGAAGCAACGATTAACCATCAATCTAAAGAAATGTGATTTTGTTGCTAACCGTTTAATTGATGAATATCTATTTGGTAAAGATCATCCGTATGGTAAATATTCTTCTGCTGATGATTATGATTCCATCAATCAAGAAGACTTAATTAAGTACTACAATCAGTTTTATACCAATGGTAAGTGTATCATCTTCACAGCTGGTATATTGCCGGCGGATACTCAGGAGCAACTGAACAGTGCCTTTGGTAGTCTTCCGCTCAACAAGCAGCCATTGCCGGAGATTGTTCATCCAACAATAACAGCTGTAGAAAAGAAATATCATATCAACAATGATGCAAATGGCGTGCAAGGTGCAATTCGCTTAGCTCGCCCATTCCCAAACAGGCATCACCCCGACTTCTCTAAGGTTCAGGTGTTGAATAACTTATTTGGTGGATTCTTTGGTTCAAGATTGATGAGCAATATCCGCGAGGATAAAGGCTATACTTATGGTATTCATTCTTACTTGCAAAATATGATTGAACAATCTGCCTGGATGATTAGTACCGAAGCAGGAAAGGATGTTTGTACTGCAACAATCGTGGAGGTGTACAAAGAAATGGCTCGGTTAAGAGATGAAAAGATTGAAGAATCAGAACTGCACTTAGTAAGAAATTTCATGATGGGAAGTTTACTATCAGACCTTGATGGACCGTTTCAAACTATTTCTCGTTGGAAGAGTTATATTTTGAATGGGTTGGATGAAAACTATTTTCATAAAGCTATTAATACCATCAAAACAGTCTCTGCCGATGAATTACAAGAATTGGCAAAGAAGTACCTGAACGGAGAAGCGTTTTATGAGTTGGTGGTGATTTAGTTGTATGACCATTGTCATAATTTTTAATATATCCACCTTGTTACATTCGCCTCTAAATTATTTGTTATGAGTATTGCAGACATCAGGAAAGAATATAAGCTAAAAAGTTTGGGTGAAAAAGATGTTAATCAAGATGCGTTTGACCAGTTCTCTATCTGGTGGAATGATGCATTGGATAGTAACATTGATGAAGTAAATGCCATGACGCTCGCGACTTCATCAAAAGAAGGTATTCCTTCAGCAAGAATTGTATTGTTAAAAGGATATGATAAAGATGGCTTCGTATTCTACACCAACTATAACAGCCAGAAAGGGAGAGAACTTGCCGAAAACAAGAATGCAACCATTCTTTTCTTCTGGAAGGAATTGGAAAGACAAGTAAACATAAAGGGAACCATAGAAAAAGTTTCTGAGCAGGAAAGCGATGAATATTTTTATATACGTCCAGCAGCAAGCAGGATTGGGGCATGGTCATCTCCACAAAGCGCTGTAATCAGCAGTAGGAAAGTTCTGGAGGAAAATGAAATCAAATTCAGGGAGCAATACGGTAATGATGCGCCACGTCCCCCACATTGGGGCGGTTATAGATTAAAACCACACACCATTGAATTCTGGCAAGGACGTGAGAGCAGATTACACGATAGGTTACTATACTCGCTACAGGAAAACGGTAGTTGGAAGATTGAACGACTAGCTCCTTAGGTCACAATCGGTTTGTGTTTACTTGTAAATACGCTAATAAATTATTAATGTGTGGCAATAAAACAAAATAAGTGGCGTTTAAAAATTATCTTGCCGACTTAACCTTTGTATTACATCTACACTATGCGTCTTAAAATTGTTGCCTTTATAGTCTTTTCAGTAGTTTCTCTTTCTGTTAACGCACAGTTGGAAGAGACGTTCTCTCACAGAGGCGAATATGGTTTTTCTGTTGGACTAGGTCATTACTTCGGCGACATAAATCCTAATGCATCAATAGGTCATCCCAAATTTGCTGCTGGCATTTTCTATCTAAGACAATTAAATAACTACGTAGGTATTAAAGTAAACGGTAATTACACCTTTCTTGGTTATTCAGATTCCTACAGCAATAATATTGTTCAAAAGGTTCGTAACCTTAGCTTCAATACAGATGTATATGAACTAAGTGTAACAGGTAATTTCAACTTTTTTAAGTTCTTTCCACTCATTCCACAGTATCGATTTACCCCTTATCTAAGTGCAGGATTAGGTGCAATCTATTTTAATCCATATACAACTTTGGCAGGACAGCACTACGATTTAAATCCACTAAAAACGGAAGGACAAGCAAGTCCTTACAGCTTGGTTTCTTGGGTAGTTCCTATTGGTTTTGGGCTAAAGTATAATGTTACAGACAGAATCAATGTTTTCTCTGAGTTAACCTATCGTTTTACAGGCACCGGGTATCTGGATGATGTAAACGGCAATTATGCAGGCGCATCTGCTTTTGATTCCAAGAGTGTGGCAGAACTTCTACAGGATAGAAGTTATATTTTTACCATCCCAAACATTACGACTCCTATTGGAATAAAGGGGCGTCAACGTGGCAATGGAAGAAATGATTCTTATGCCACTTTTCAGGTAGGAATTTCCTTCAATTTGCACGAAGGGTACAATTGTCCAGCATATTCTACCTATTAAAGAATGGGTTTTAGTTTTAGTTAAAAGCTTTCAAATACAACTATAGAAGGTCTCAGTCACGTAAGTGGCTGGGACTTTTTTGTTTTTCCGCCTTGTTATCAGCACAAAATACTACCCATCGTAAGCCTTAAAACCTAGCCTCGAGACATAAAAAAATTATTCACGTAATATAATTTTTTCTTCTCCCCCCTCATTTAAGGGATTTACCACGTAATCATACTCCTACACTTTTGTAGCGTGTTAGAGAAAGTCTAATCAATAACAAAAACAAAAAAAATGAAAAAATTTTTATCTCAGTTCGTCACAATGGTATCAGTAGTATTACTGTCATCCATCAACTCATTTGCTCAGAGTCCAACTGCTCCGGCTTTAGGGTTCAATGCGTTTCTACAACAAAATGCAACGCTTGTTACAAATGAGTCTGAGGGTCCAATTGCTATCGGTGGTGATCTTACCGTAAATGGTAACTATCAAGTGAACATTCACAATAATGGAACATTTGCTGTAAGTAATGTTCTAATTGGCTTATTTGTAGGAGGTAAAGTAAACCTTTCATCTGGTTCACTGCAAGTTAATAGCGGTAGATATGTAAAAATCGGCAATTGTGCTTCTTCAAATATAAAAACGTGGTATCGTGATAACAACAATGCCACCTCTAACATCTATATTACAGGAAGTGCCGCTTCTTATGCGTCTACACCAAACATTAACATCAATTCAAATGCTTTAGCATGGGGTACAGAGGTTTCTGCAGCAAACAATCCTGTTTGCGATGCAAATACCGGTTCTGAGATAAGCTTCTCTTCTGCTTTTACAACCATGAAAGCAAGTGCCACGGGTTTGTCTAATTGCACCACAACTGGTAATATTCTTTCTAACCCTAACGGAAATGTATTTGGTTCTACTATCAGTAGTGTATTAACAAGTGGTCAGGTAAAAATTACTTTGGCAACGGGTACAAATGTCTTGAATGTTTCTGGAAGCGACTTGAATAGTGTAACAAATGGTATCACTTTCACAAATAGCCCAGATGCAAGTCACGTGTTGGTAATTAATGTTAATGCCGCAGGTAGCTTTACTTGGAACGTTTGGAATCAGGCAGGAATAAGCGGAAATAATGCGCCTTATATCATTTATAACTTCTACAACACAACTTCTTTGAGCATTGCTGGTAACAGTACTATTGAAGGAACTGTTTTTGCTCCTAATGCAGACATTACCAAAACTGTTAATCAATCTAATATTGAGGGTCAGGTCATTAGTCAGTCTCTTGTACAAAGCGGTGGCGAATTACACTACTATCCATTTACCCCATCTATTTCTGGTTGCTCAGTCTCTTCGGTTTGTTCTGGTTTCACAACCTACACACAAGGTGGTTGGGGCGCTGCACCAAAAGGCAACAATCCTGGAACTATCCTTCAGAATAATTTTGCAGCAGTATATCCATCTGGTGTAAATATTGGTTGCAGCACTGGTTATACCCTTCGTTTTACTTCTTCTAGTTCAATCACAGCTTTCTTACCTCAGGGAACTACTCCGGCAGCGCTTACCTCTTCTGCGGTAAATCCTACTGCAACTTATTCTGTTTTTGCTGGTCAGGTATTGGCTGCACGTTTAAATGTAGATTTCGACAAATACAATCCAAGTGGTTATAAAACAAACAGTTCGTTGCTTAGCACTCTGGTATTCAATACAGGTGTGTTTAATGGTAAAACAGTACAATTTGTTTTGGATGAAGCAAACAAAGTATTAGGTGGATGCTCAAGTACATATTCAACAGCAGATCTGAATGATGCTTTGACTTTGTTAAACCAAAACTATGATAACGGTGGCGGTACTAATGTGGGTAACCTCAATTGCGGAAGTTCAGTAACTCCAGTTGCACCTATCTCAGGTAGTTCTTTTGTTTGTGTGGGTAGTACTACAACACTTACTGACGCAACAGATGGTGGTACTTGGTCTTCTTCAGACAATACAATTGCAACAGTCACTTCTGGTGGTGGTGTTACGGGGTTCAAGGGTGGCAGTGTTACTATCACTTACAGCGTTGCTGGTTACAGCCCAAGTGCTACTCTTTCATTCACAGTTAAAGCAACAAGTACCTCAACAACTAATGCAAGTATCTGCGATGCTAGTTCATACACCTTCAATGGAACTTCATATTCAACAGCAGGTTCTTACATTGCGCATCTAACTAATGCAGCAGGATGTGATAGCGCTGCTACTTTGGTATTAACAGTAAAATCTAAAAGTGTATCAACAACTAACGCAAGCATTTGTGATGGTGGTTCATACACTTTCAACGGAACATCTTATTCTACAGCAGGTTCTTACACAGCGCATTTAACAAATGCGGCAGGATGTGATAGTGCCGCTACTTTGGTATTAACTGTAAAATCAAAGAGTGCTTCTACAACAAATGTAAGTATCTGTTCTGGTGGTTCATATCCATTCAATGGCACTAGCTACTCAAAATCTGGTTCTTACACTTCACACATAACTAACGCAGCAGGATGTGATAGTGCTGCTACTCTTATATTGACAGTAAAATCTGCAAGCACCTCAACAACTAATGCAAGTATCTGCGATGGTAGTTCATACACCTTCAATGGAACTTCATATTCAACAGCAGGTTCTTATACAGCACATTTAAGCAATGCAGCAGGATGCGATAGTGCCGCTACTTTAGTATTAACAGTTAAATCTAAGAGTGCTTCAACAACCAACGCAAGTATCTGTGATGGTAGTTCATACACCTTCAATGGAACATCTTATTCTACAGCAGGTTCTTATACTGCGCATTTGACCAATGCAGCAGGATGCGACAGTGCGGCTACTTTAGTATTGACCAAGAAACTGAAAAGCGTATCAACAACTAATGCAAGCATCTGTTCTGGCGGTTCATACACCTTCAATGGCACTAATTATAAAGTAGCAGGTTCTTACACAGTTCATTTAACCAATGCAGCAGGATGTGACAGTGCAGCTACTCTTGTTTTAACAGTTAAAGCAGCACCTATTGTTGGTGAAATAGAAGGTGATGACAATACTAATAAAGAAACAAAAGCACATTTATCTGAAGATACAAAAGGGGGATCATGGTCTTGCTCTGATGATAAGATTGCAAAAGTTGATGATAAAGGAGAAGTAACTGGTATCTCTGAAGGAAAAACTAAAATTCATTATACAGTAACCGTAGATGGTTGCACTGTAACCAAGGATAAAGATTTTGAAGTAAAAGAAGGTTGTGTAAGTTCCGGCGGTACTGGTGGTTTGGAAAGTAAAAGTTTGGGTGCTGCAATAGGTACAAGAAACTTCAATATCTACAAAAACAGCAAGAACGGTGCTGTACAGTACAATGAATCTGAAAGAATAGTTGCCCCTAAAAAAGGAAGTTATCAAACCTTTGGTGCAAGCGCATCTCGCTCACTTGCTACTTTGATGCCTTATAGCGTGAGTGCTGCTTATGTTCCTTATGATAAATCAGCAGAAGTTGCGGATCTTACTTCAATTACAAATGCAGTTGATGTTCGTACCATAGACTTTACACTCAACAATTCTCCAAGAGCGGTTGCATTTGCTACCAAAACAATTGGCGGCATCTACAGTCACACCAAACCAATCTGTGACAGGTTGAAAGGTGCTCAATTGTTGAACATCGAAAACACTTCAATTCAAAACATCTCTTTTATCCGTTACACCATTCTTCAACCAGATGGTAATACAGAATATGCTATCAGTTTCTCTGCTGGACAAAAAGCAGGTAGAAGTACCATGTCTATCCAAAGCAATTGGTTAATGCCTGATTACGCTAGCGAAGACACTATGTACAACTATCAGTTATGGGCTTCTACAAAAGCAGATGTTACCGCAATGGTTTCAGAAATAATAAATAAGTTGCAAGCAACAATGCCTGTATCTCAATTAAGCAACAGCAACGATATGCCAGGTGCGTATGTTTCTACTGCAAGCAGACAAGGTGCAAACTTGAATCTTACAGTAAACAACAGAACGGCAAACACCATTGGTTACTTCCAGTTGAAACAAAATGCAACAGAAGCTTCTGCTGCTACCACTACTCAGCTTATTCCTTTTACAATAGCTGCTAACGGAAAAACAACCGTTTCTATTCCTGTTGGCGATGCTTACGATGCAAACATCAGTATGATATTCAATAATAGCACAACAGATATGTTGTACATAGCAGATGGTATCTGGGGTACAAGTGGTGACAATGCAACAAAAGTTTCTCAGTTCACTGTTAGCAATAGCAGCACAAAAGAAGTTGCTTCAAACGAATATCCTTTGTTGAGAGATGTTCAAGTACAAGTGACTACGCCTAGCTACGTATCTATCTACAAATATTTGAAAGGTGGTGCTGCTGCGGTAGATTTGAGTGCTTACAAATCATTCCATTTCACTGCATCTACTAATACAGAAGGTATGAATATGACTGTAACTATCACCAAGCAAAGTGTGGGCAAATGGGCAAGTCAGTATACATATACCATCAATAATGTACAAGATGGACAAGCTTATGACATTGCTTTGAGCAGCTTTAAATCAGTAGATGGTACATTGCCTGCAACTATCGATGCGTCTGATGTTACTTCGGTGGTTTACAATGTAATAAACACTACTGGTCAGAGCCTCAACATAAAGGCGGGTATCAGCAATGCAGCATTCAGCACAACAGATATTGCTTACCAACAAGCATTGCAAGTAAAGACAGTAGGTGTTAGTCCAAACCCTAACAATGGTAGCTTCAAGGTAAGTTTTGCAAGTGCTTCAAACCTACAATTGCGTTTGGCAATAGTAGATATTACTGGTCGTATTGTTAGCAGTACAATGGTAAATGCAGTGACTGGTAAAAATGAAGTGGCTGTAAATCTTGGTCAGACTACGAAAGGAAATATTTATTTTGTTTCCTTGCAAGGTGCAGGCACCAAATACACAACACAAAAGATGCTTATCAAATAATATTATAAATCTTTTCTTGTTTTAACAATAAAGCCCCCTTATTCCTAAGGGGGCTTCTTTTATTAATAAGAAACCAACGTGAGTTTGTGAAAAAACTCATTAACAAGAGCGAATATACACAGAATGTTAATTATGGGAATAGTGTATGGTTTTTGCTTTGTTATTGTATGCAATTCATACAAGGGGTTAATCGCCACCAAACCTATTTTACAACAGTCGACGAGCAGAT
>CANGFK010000093.1 GCA_947452925.1 Chitinophagaceae bacterium
AATACAAGCAGGCTTTTTTTATATGTACTTTTTTAGGTGCTTGATATTGTGGGATAAGGAAATGAATAGGGGAGTGACAGCAAATGCTACTGATTCATCCAAATACCTATTGCAGATGCTATAGCTAGAATAAATGGTAAAACGGTTGCATTGCCTCAAGAAAGACTACAGTGAGTGTAAGAAAGTTTTGATACGTTCTTGCAGATTGCTGCTGACACGCGTAACGGGAAGGCGGAGAACATTTTCTATCAGACCTTGCTCATACAAAAATGCTTTTATACCTGCAGGATTGTTTTCTTCAAAAAGAAGGTCATAACCATCCAGTAATTTGTAGTGTATGATTCTTGCCGAAGCAAAATCTCCAGCAAGTGCGAGACGAATCATATCGGAAAATTCTTTTGGGAAGGTGTTGGCTGCAACACTTATTACGCCGTCGGCACCGCAGGCAATCTGAGGAAGTATAAGGGCATCATCACCACTTACGATTAAGAAATTATCAGGACGTTTTTTGACCAATTGCATAAATTGATTCATGTCGTCTGAGGCCTCTTTGATTCCTGCAATGTTAGGCACTTCATGCGCCAGACGAAGTGTCGTGGCTGCATTTAGGTTTCTGCCTGTACGTCCGGGGACATTATATAATATCAATGGAATAGGAGAGGCCTCGGCCAATGCTTTATAATGCAGAAATAAGCCTTCTTGAGAAGGTTTATTGTAATAAGGAGAGGCACTCAGTACGGCAGTAGCTTTTTCTAGTGGAAAAGATTGTAAATCATTGATAATGCCAGCAGTATCATTGCCACCGATGCCAACAACAATTGGTAACCTGCTGTCAACAACTTTATATGTGAATTCAAGTATTTCTATCTTCTCTTTCTTGGAAAGGGTAGGCGTTTCGCCAGTAGTTCCTAAAGTGACCAAATATTCAACACCACTTGCAATGGCATTGTTAATGACCCTTTCTAGGGCAGGGTAATCTATAGATAAGTTACTTTTAAACGGGGTAACCAAGGCAACCCCAGTACCTGAAAGAGTAGAACGCAAAGTCATCTTACGATTTAATTTTTTAATAACCAACGAGGCGGCAATATTAACAAAAAGATTTAGGACAATGTAAACTTTATCTAGATACCCACTTTTGTAGCATCTAATAGATTACATGTGTAAAGTTTAATATTATTCCCCTGCGACTGAAGTATTTTCTGTAACTGGTATGTTTTCCCAGAAGCCCATCTTTTCAAATTTTTCAATTCGTTTGTTGACGCGGGTTTTAGCAGAAGACTTTTTTATTTCTTTTAGGTTGCTTAGTATAACTTTCTTAAGTAGTTCAGCTGCTTCAACATAATCCCAATGGGCTCCTCCGATAGGTTCGGGTACTATTTCGTCTACCAGTCCAAACCCCTTCATGTCTATAGAGGTAAGTTTTAGTTGTTCAGCAGCTATTTCTTTTTTGTCAACGCTACGCCACAAGATAGAACTACATCCTTCGGGAGAGATAACTGTGTACCAGGTGTTTTCCATCATCAATACCCTGTCTCCAACACCAATTCCCAATGCACCCCCACTGGCGCCTTCGCCAATGATAATACATATTACAGGTACTTTCAGACGGATCATTTCGAAGATATTTCTTGCAATTGCTTCGCCTTGTCCGCGTTCTTCACCTTCCAAACCGGGATAAGCCCCCGGAGTATCAATGAAAGTTATAATGGGTTTATCAAACTTTTCAGCCAATTTCATCAATCGTAGTGCTTTTCTGTAGCCCTCAGGCTTTGCCATCCCAAAGTTTCTTAGTTGACGCATTTTGGTAGTATGGCCTTTTTGTTGACCAATCAGCATTACGGTTTCACCATCCAAGTCTGCAAATCCACCAATCATTGCTTTGTCGTCGGCAAAGTTTCTATCTCCATGACACTCGATGAAGTTGGAAGTCATTTTTTCGATGTATTTCAACATATAAGGTCTGTCTGGATGACGACTTAGCTGAACACGTTGCCACGGAGTGAGGTTCTCAGTAATTTCTCTTCTTTTATCTACAATGGAGGCTTCCAATTGACTGATGGTAGAGCTGTAATCTATTTTTTGATTCTTCTCAGCCAATTTTTTTGTTTGCTCAATTTGTTCGTATAAGTCCTTGATAGGTTGTTCAAAATCGAGAAACTGTCTATTTGGGTATTGCGGCATAAATTCATTTATTGAGCTGTAAAAGTACGGGATGAAATTATTTTAAGAAAGATTTGTTTGTTTGAGATTCCTCCCCTTATATTTGCACCCCGAAACAAACGAATTGAAAAGAAAAGTTTGTTCGGGAAGCTCTTAAGGATCGGTAGTTCAGTTGGTTAGAATGCCGCCCTGTCACGGCGGAGGTCGCGGGTTCGAGTCCCGTCCGGTCCGCAATTAGGTTATCAAAAGGTAGTAAAGCCGCATAGAATGTATTATTCTTGCGGCTTTTTTCGTTTCTAGATGTTATTCCATACCAAATGAAACCAATCTGTAAGGTATCCATTTCGGTATCCTTATTATTCGTTTCCTTTAGGTTACCGAATTAGCCAAGAAGCTTTGCTGTCAAGCTTTTCAGGGCTTTTGCAAGATGTTTAAATACGCTTAGCAAAAATTTATTCGGTAACTTAAATTCTAGGAAATGAAAGTAAATCAGAATCTTTCCATTTTGTTTTGGGTATGGAAAGACAAAGCGGACGAGACAGGGAAAGCACCAATTTATGTAAGATTGACCATTGAAGGTGTTAGGGCTCAATTTTCAATGGGACAAAAGATTAATCCAACTCAATTTAATCCTAAGAGTGGAATGCTGAGAGGTACTTCTGAGGATGCTAAAACTGTAAACAACTATATCAACCTAGTTAAAGGGAAGATTCAGCAGCATTATAATATACTGATTACTCAGTTTGATTATGTAACCCCTGAAATGGTGAAGAATGCCTTTTTAGGTAAATCTGACCACCAAAAAACAATCATTGATGCGTTTACCTACCATAATGAACAGTTTGAACAAAAGGTGAAAGCAGGCTTGAGGGCTGGAGCTTCTTTAGTTAAATTCAAAACAACTGTCGATCATTTGAAGAAGTTCTTAAAGAAGGAATTCAATCTTACCGACATTCCTTTAGCTAATATAAAACACTCGTTTGCGGAAGACTTCGAACACTTGTTCATTCGATTTAAATAGTAACCAGACAAATCATTTTACTAATGTCCACTATTTTATAAAACTGTATATCTTCGGGGCAATCGTTTTTCCAATGTCATCTAATCCTTGTTGATTGTAATGTACTTTATCATACATCCATTTCTTTTCGATAAATAGGTCGGTATCGTTGTATACTACATATACATTTTTCAATTCTTTCGCCACTTCTTCCTGCATAGCCCTTACAGCATCATTGCCCATTTGGGGTCTGTCAGTTTGATAACCTGTTTTTACAATAAAGAATGGTACATTTTTACCCAAGGAGGCTCTGAATCTTTCAATAATGCTTTTTAAAGCCTCTTTAAACTCTTCCTTTGTTTGCTTGCTATCATTTATTGCATTTGCATCCCGTTCACCTTGCATCCATATAATACCCTTTAAAGGCAATCCTGTTTTAACAATTGCCATTTTTGCTTTCTTTATGGCAAGTGGCAATACAAGAAGATGGCCACTTGTATCCCAAGTTCCATAATTGTCCAGTTCTGCCTTATTGCAACAAGAGCTTCCACCCCTTGCAGCTGTGAAAATAATAACTTTTTCATGAGATAAGTCGGAATAAACCTTTGAAAAAGTGGGACCAATACTACCTCTTCTTGCCGTCTGTAGACTTTCCCATACCTGTCCCATTGGGTCTTTGAGCGGCTTTACAGAATCCAACAGAGCATCGTACTCAAATGTACTCTCTGTACAGTACCTATTGCTCTTCGAACTATCCCCCATGCCACAAGCATTGCTTTGCCCGGCTAAAAGAAACAAATTTTGCGCTTTAATACGATTAAATATCATCATCAAACTAAAACTGGTAATTGTAAATAATAATTTCATTTGTACTAATTTTAATAACTGCGTTTTATTGAACAACGAGCTCTTATTAAGGTCAATTTATCCTTACTGATTTCATGTAAACTAACCCTCTACTTCAAATTGAATTGTATATGTAAACACAATATTTCCTTCCAATAAAATTTCCTCCATCAGCTTCTTTCTTTTGTTTGCCGCTAACCAAACCAATATAGATACGAAGAAAATAATAGTGCCTACCACAATTACAACATTTCCATAAAGTGTTGCCATAATGCCTAGCGTAACAATTCCGATACTAACTACTGCCATTGATAGGGCGATTACCCGTATACCAAATATGTTCTGTTCTTCTGCTGCCTGATGATGTTCCTTAGATACTACCACAATATTTTGAGTCGCTGACTTTTCAAAAACATCCGCTTTATCGTGAATCATTCCTTTAGAGCGATAGTATAATTCAAAACCAAGCAATGCCGCTAATGGTATAGCTTGCCCTAATACGGTTTCTATTGTACGACTCAATTTTACATGTATTAAAATTGGCATCAACATTTCAAACCAGATATTAACTATCAATGCTGTAACAGTAGCTGAAACGGTAGAGAAAGTAGTTTGTCTTTTAGAAAATAAACTCCAGATAATGGGTGCAAACAAGGCACCGCCAGCAATAGAAGCTATCTTCAAAACAAAATCAACTATTCCGCCTACATAGGGTACCAACATGGCTATCCCAACTGTGCCTGCTCCAAATAAAAGGGTAAACAAACGAGCCATTAAAATAAGTTCCTTTTCACTTGCTTTTGGTCTGATTAGGTTTTTGTATAAGTCAGTGGCAAATACAGTGGCAGCGAGATTAATTGTTGTGTTAGCCTTACTTGAAGTTGCTGAAATCATCCCTGCTAATACTAACCCGATTAACCCGGCAGGTAATATTTTCTGGCAAAGCATCATGTACGCTCCCTCTACCTCCAATCCTTGCAAATTAGGGTTTATAACCCTATAAATCATTGGGGGCAACATCCACAATATCGGACTGATAAAGTATAGTATCGTGAATATATAGGCAACCTTCTGCGCATTCTTCTCATCTTTCACACTCGTATATCGTTGCACATAGCTCCAGTTGCCACCTATATACATGGTTTGATAAACAATAAAGGCCAGCATGAACCCAAACGTATAATCGTCATTAAAAGGCTTAAAGAAATTTGCTGGCGCATGATCTATAAAGTGATTCATTCCACCAACTGTTTTTAGCGCAATAGGCAAAACAATCAGTACTGATGCAGTAAGTATTACAAACTGAACTACGTCCGTTACTAACACAGCCCACAATCCCCCGGCAGCTGTGTATAAAACAATGATTACCCCAATTATAATGATACAAGTATTTAAAGAATAAGGCGTTGCCACATGTACCATTTTCCCCACCGGATATAATACAGAAGCCGTTGTAAACATGCTCATTGTAAGAACAAGATAGGTATAGAACTGCTGAGTTTTTAGCCCGAATCGCCTACCTATATACTCAGCGGCTGTTTTAACGCCTGTTCTTTTCCAACGCTTTGCAATAAAATAAGCTACGATTCCTCCACTTATTGCCATGGTAAGTTGAATGGCATTAGCCACTATTCCGTAACGGTAAGCAATAGATCCCCAAACGACAAATGTGCCAGCTGAGAAATAACTGATGAATAGGGATAGTCCGTTTATCCACCAAGGTGTTTCGCCTCCGGCCTCAAAAAAAGCCTGCCCATTCTTACTACCCATTCTGGTAAATGCCAGTCCGATTGCGAAGATTAGCAGCGCAAAAACTGCCATTACTATAAAATCTAATTGTACCATTTTTGAGTTATAAATTATGAGTTATAAGTTATGAGTAAACCTATAATTATTTAAAAAGCTCTGATTGCAAATACAGCTGCAGGTGTGGTTGAAGATGGATGTGCCACTTCGATAGTTAATGAAGTGGTTGTTACAGGCTCACTAAATTCAACCTTATTGATTGTTTGATAGTTGCCTTTTTTTGAATACAGCGTATTGCCAGCATCATCCTTAATAGTATAATCACGAACTACAAAGGGCATAACGTTTTCTGGATGACCCATTAAAACACTTTCCATTGGATGATCATAGTCTGCATCAAAGAATAAATCTATTGATTGAATAGTTTGCTGCTTATCCCAATTAATTGTTATAGCTGGATTAGTATCACCTAAGTCTGCTACCCAAGCATTCGGAGCGTTAACGGGTCTATCAATTCCATTACGAATATTCTCAACTGTAAACAAATTGATTGGCTCCGCTAATTTCAAAGCAATATTATGCCCTTCTGGCCTGCGTTTAGGGCACCAAAATTCAAAAGCATCTACGCCAATATCTTCTTTGGGTTCCTGCTTTCCATAATTAGAAACGGCAGGATTGATAGAATTAAACACTGAAAGCAAACCTGTAATACGCCAATCAGAATAGTATAAAGAAACGTCTGGATTCTTCAAAATGGTTAAGAAACCATATTGGGCAATCTCAATCTCCGTTGTAAAACTTAAGGAAATACAATTTCTATTTGGATGAATGGCCACCTCAATTGTTTCTACTATTTCATCTGGGGTATGATTACCCAATTTTCCACTCAACCTTAACTGTACTTTTAATGATGTACTTATTTCTGAATGTGCATGGATAATCATGGTAGGCACTTTGCCCTTAACTAAAGGTATCATCTGACCAACAGAATTATTTAACCGCTTTATTAGTTCTTCTTTAAAAGGAAGTTCATTTAATAGTAGTTCACTTGTTGCACTCAAAGACGCAGTTGAAACTAAATCGTTAGTATTCTTAAGTGTATATCCCGGAATATATTGTCCAGTACTTAATAATTGAGATTGTAGTACACCAATCAGTCCTTCGCTTATTAATTGGCTAGGTTGTAAGTTATGTTCCTTACAAATTTTTGCTGCCACAGCAATAGATTGACCAACATAAGCACTAGTAGCCATAACCCTTGTTGAGCCAAATGCCACATGGGTTGCACTAATTAACCGGCCTGAAATAAAGAGGTTTTTGATATTGCGACTATACAATGTTCTATATGGTATTTGATATATTCCCTTACTATGCCATTGATTGCAGCCGGGCTTTTCGCTAAATACGCCATCAGCAGGATGAAGATCAATGCTCCAACCGCCAAATGCTACTGCATCTTCGTGGGTTCTTTGCTCCACAATATCTTGCTGGGTGAGCATATAATCCCCTTCAAATCTTCTACTCTCTCTTTTTCCGGGTATCGTACCCACCCATTCTAAAGTTAAATTCTCTGCTTCTGGAAAGTTTCCTGAGTTTTTAATATGATTCCAAACACCATATACCACTTTCCATAGTTCCCATTTAATAGTTTCCGTATCAGCTATGGTGTCTAGTCTTCCACCATATTCTATCCACCATAAACGGCAACCAAAATCTTTTGCATTAAAGCTTTTAAATCTTGGTATTGTGGTTATATCATCCAATGCAAAAGATGGTGGAGTGTACTTAACTGGCTTACCAACATCTTTGCTGTAGAAATAGAGTGAATGACCGAGCAATTCGCCATACTCTTTAGAAGGGGCAAACTTTTCGCCAAACTCCTCCTTGGATTCTGCGCCCATCCTAAAAGCTGCCCCCGATAAAAAGCCTACTATCCCATCGCCCGATGAATCACAGAACAACGGTGCATTAACGGTATAAGTCGTTTGATTCTGACTACAAAAACCAGTAACTCCAGCAATGGTATCAGCATCTTTTTTGGTTACTTCATAAACAGCTGTGTTAAGCAGCAAAGTAATATTTGGCTCACTTATTACTTTGTCTAAGAGTATAGAATCGAATATTACAGGATTCCCCTCTTTGTTTCTGTACATGTTTTCAACCATCAGTTCATCTACAACACCTCCCTCACGAGCCCAACGGTTATTATTCCCCATGTGAGAAGTAGCACCTAATATCCAAAGACGCACTTCGCTTGAGGCATTGCCACCTAAAACGGGTCTATCTTGAATTAAGACTACTTTCAAACCTTGCCTGGCAGCCGTAATTGCCGTACAAACCCCTGCAAGACCACCGCCTATTACCGCTAAATCTGTTTCTAGATTTACTTGTTTTAGCTTACGTACTTCTTTACTATTATTTTGTATCATACTACTTTTCTTAATTCATTACTAGAAAGGGGGATTTAATAAAATCCTACTTAGATTTTAAAAGACTAACTGCCTTATCACAAAGCATTAGATTAAAGCTACTTAGCTTTCAAAGGGATGGCAACATTACAACTCCAGTTTCTTTTTGGGTCAAGAGGATAAGCACCAAAAAGATAGATTGGTTTATCTTTTTCTATCAATAAACAAGGCCGTTCCAATTGGCTTGTTGCCTTCGTTCCATCTTCCCATTTAATACGACTATCAATAACTTTAGGATATTTACTTTCCCTCCAGTCAATGCCATCATCCGATTGTAACAAAGCCCATGCACCAACATCTCCCGTAAATCTTCCTACCACATCCCTAACAATTGCATAGTATTTATCGTGATAATTACACAAAAAAGGATCTTCTGCAATCATCCAATCCTTTTGTCCATCGCTTCTTTCGAATATTCGCTTGCTTTCTTTTACGAAGCCGCCTGTTGGCGAGTTTGAAGTAGCTACGCCATATTTCACATTGCTACCTCTCATCGTTCCATTCTTTCCTACCTCTTTATATACCATCACAAACTTTCCTTTTTTGTTTACAGCCACTCCGGGATTTGTCATCAATAAGGCATCTGAGGCAGTGCTATCAGTACTAACATCAATTACAGGATGGTCAAAGCGTTTCCATTCTCCATCAAGTCTATCAGCTACTGCTACCCCAATGCGTTGCTTATTTCTGTATGCCCACCAATCCTTGTTTTGAATGGCGATAGGCAAAGTCACTTTTGGCTCAGCAGATAAACCCATATAATACAAATAATATTTGCCTTTATACTTCAATACAGTAGGATTTAAGGTGCAGTCGCCATCCCAATATTGTTTGCCACGGGCGGGCAAAACAACTTTGATATGCTTGTAAGGCCCTTGAGGTTTATCTGCAACAGCCACCGCAATTTCAGCATTAATTACCCAAGCCATATACCCATCTTTTCGTGGCCAACGGGAGTACAGCATATAATACTTTTTGTCATCGCCTTTGCATACCGAACCACACCAAGTAAAGTAACTACTGTCAAGAAACCGATTAGCAAGTGGAACAGGTTGAACCATTGCACCAAGGTTTAAATCGTCGGTTGACTGTGCATTTAGTTGGTTGATAAACAGTGCTGAAATAAGCGATAGAATAATTAAAATATGTTTCTTTCTCATAAATAGAACCAATTATAGACGTGATTACTTTACAATTGCTTTTAAGGGAACAGCAACATTGCCACTCCAATTTCTTTTAGGATCCATAGGGTATGCACCAAATAGATAAGTAGGTTTATCTTTTTCAATCAATAGACAAGGACGTTCCAATTGACTTGTAGCTTTTGTGCCATCTTCCCATTCAATTCTACTGGTAATGACTTTAGGGTTTTTACTTTCGTTCCAATCAATACCATTGTCAGATTGAAGTAAAGCCCACGCACCGGCATCGCCTGTAAACTTACCAACTACATCTCTTACAATAGCATAAAATTTATTTTGATAATAACACAGAAAAGGGTCTTCGGCAATCATCCAATCCTTTTGTCCATCCGATTTCTCAAATATTGGTTTAGGCTGTTTTA
>CANGFK010000094.1 GCA_947452925.1 Chitinophagaceae bacterium
CATCTGTAAAGTAACGTGGTTGTTTCTGAATAATCCTTGTTTTCATCGTTTACACATTTCATTTTTTAGTGTAAACCTATTTTAGGACAAGTCACATAGCGTAGATATTAGCGAGGATATAAATAGAAAAGGTAATCTCCCATAAATAGGTTGTTCTCACACTTTCCGCAACCCCATTCGCTCTTCTATTCCTTGCAAGAGGTAGGAGGTGGGTTTTTATATCACATTGCGTAGATATTAGCGAGGATATAAATAGAAAAGGTAATCTCCCATAAATAGGTTGTTCTCACACTTTCCGCATCCCCATTCGCTCTTCTCCTCCCACGGAGTCAGGAGGTGGGTCTTGTTAAACTAGTTCCCAGCACCGTCAGGCACTCAATACTAGTAGCCCCAACAAACAGAATTAAAGTAAGTGCCGCTTGGTACAAGATAACGGTATTCACCTTATTACATACAAGGGTTCTGAGGACAGGAATCTTGCTGAGCGAAGCCAGTTAGAAACTGGTCATACTAGTATTCACAAGTGATGCTTACGCAACATTTGAGAAAGAAGATGGAAGCTAACAAGAAAACCCAACCTAAAAACCAAATTCCAAAAAGTCCTTTTAAAAGTTTTTATAAAGCTTACTGCATTCAATAGGGGTACCGACCTAAATGGATGAAGAATTAATGAGTGAGCGTGAGGAAAGCAGGCAACTACTCTTTTAATAATTTAGCAACTACAAAGTCACAGATTATAATTTCGTTCAATAAACTCAGATAAGCTACAACGTACTTTTTCTTAAAACTAACGCATTGATAACCGAGGTCTATCCATCTTTTATAACTACAAAGTCTATTCTCGACAGTGTCTATCGAAATTGTATCAAAGAATTTAAAGGCACTATCTACAAATCTTTTGGCAGTAACCGGCATTCCTTTTCCTTCTATAAAATAGGCAATTTCTGCTACGGAGGTGGATGCTTGTTTCAGAATACTTATTGTCCTTTTGCCCATGCTTCAATTAATTGATAAGCATGTGCTTTGCCTTCGGTGAGCGAAAATTTTTCTTGTTCAGATGGTGTAGGTTTGGACATTGACTGCAGCTCCTCTGGTTTTTGTTCTTTTATGCTTTCTTGTTTCTTTTTAGTGGTTGCGTCTCTTTCCATAAAATAATTTTTGTAAATGTAACAGTAAAACAGTTGGTATCTACAACGAAAAGAGGGTTACTCATTGTTTAGAATATTATCCAGCTCCTCTTGGCTAAGTCCTTTTTTCTTCATCTCGGTTCTGGTTTCTTTTAGGAAGCTGGCATATTCTGTAGCTTGAGCGTCTAGTAATTCATTCGCTATGGTGTGATTCTATTTTATTATTTATCGTTCATTAGCTTTGTTTCTGTCAAATTTAAAGCCTTCATTGTCTATTGCAATGGCATCGAAAGAGCCCTTTTTTCTATTCATAAGTAGATGATCAAGATATGTCCGTTCCTCTTCAAAGGTCATTTCCTTTATTTCTTTACTAATCTCTTCTCGTATAGCGCGCATTGTTTTTACCATCCCATCAGTTGTGTTACTTAAAGTTTGTGTTCTCATAAATTTATTATTTCTTTTGGTGTCCTTATTTCGATCATATTGTAACCTAATTGATAATTAATCCCATTATAGCCCCTTATTTTATCAAGGTTCACAATGTGTTTAAAGTTCCAACTAACCAATACATCTGCCTTTGCTATAGTAGCCATTGCTATATGTTGGCAGTCTGCACGACTTGTTTTCCCTACAACTTTAGCTAGAATATATTTATCTGCAAGTGTTGCTGCCTCAATAGACAACCTTAAGCGTTCAATATGCTTTTCGGGCAAGTTCAATAGAAAGTCACTCACTTCTTGTGGTGCCCGTAAAAGTTCTGCCTCTAAAAGATCAGATATTATAACAATAAATTTCCCCTCCAACACCTCCTCAAAAAAAGGGTTTGTATCTGCGGAGAATTCTGTATCGAATTGCCCACCAACCACAGAGGTGTCTATATAGATGCGCTTTGTCATTGACGTAAAAGTAACCATTTTCAAAATGAAGACATACTTTTAATTACTTAATTAATTTATACCCTTATTGCAAAGTGCTATTAAGCAATAGTATCCACATTCTATTTCTAGCTACCTTCCCCAACTTATGATAAAATAAAGATCCTTTTGACCGTTTAATCATTGCACAAAGCCAATGTACTGGTTATCCTGTTCTAGGTTCGGATGTTGCTTTTGATGACTATCTAGTGGCTCGTATCTGGTAAATCCAGCACCGTCAGGCACTCAATACTAGTAGCCCCAACAAACATAATTAAAGTAAGTGCCGCTAGGTAATACGGAACTTTTTTTAATTGTCCCATGGATTTATCACCTTTAAATCGGCTATATCTCTAAAATCAGTTACATTTCTGCTTATCAGTATCAGATTATAAACGATGGCGGAAGCGGCAATAATCGCATCGGGAAGTTTTATTCTGTGCTGTTTTCTTATTTCGGCAGTTTTGTGTTTTATAGATTGTTCGAGTTCAATTATCAAACAATCATTAATAAAATAGGCTAGCTTTTTCTCTTCTTCTTGTGTACTATGTTTCCAACAAAGGAGTTCTATTTCAGTGATTGCGGATAAAACAGGAATATGATTCGCAATTGTGTTATCAATAAAAAGTTTCTGCAGTTGGTGGGAATTGCTTTTGCAAATAATAGATGGCGGTATTCGTATCCCACAAATATTTTAATCCCATCCGTTTCTAAGTTCATGAAGTTGTTGGTCTACTTCGGTTAAAGGCTGCTGAGAAAGTATCCCTTTATATTTTGCAAAATTGGTTGTGGCAGGTTGTTCCATTCTATCCTTTCTAAGTCGTATCAATTGCAAAAGCTCCAGGTCTTTTAATAGCCTTAAAGCTTTTTCATTAATGATATCTATTGTTATCGTTTGCATATTAATTGTTGAATACTGTTTGTAAATTTACGAAAGCGAATTTAGTGATTTGTAAATTGATAAAACAATATTCATTTAGTATCGCTACCAAAACCATCCCTTATTATCAAAACAGTACTACTTTCAACTACTATCCCAATACCAAGCACCGCCAGCCACTCAATATTAGTAGCCCCAACAAACAGAATTAAAATAAGTGCCGCTTGGTAAGAGATAATGGTATTAACCTTATTACATGCAAGGGTTAGTGAGGACAGGAACCGGGGCGAAGATTCAAATTTGTAAGTAAACCCATAATCATAACCCCTACCTTCCCCAACTTATGATAACAAACATTTCAATCAACTCAATTCAAGAACTAAAAGACGCCTGCCTTAGTGAAAAAGGCGACTATGTACATTTTAGAATGTTATTGGCAGGTGGGCTAGCTTGTAGTAGCAAAAGAATCATGTATTTTGAAGAAGATAATTCTTTTAATGTTATTAACGAGATAGACGAAAGCTACCAAGACGACCTAACCGAAGCGCAGTTAAGTTCTGAAACAATGATTGTAATGGCTATTGAAAGAGGGGCATTGTATCACTCCAAGCTGTTCTAAATAAATAATGTTTTAAGAATAATGCATAACATCTAAAGTAGGACTTCTACAAAAATACCCTCAACCTTTAAGTCTGACAATTCATCTCTCTCTAAAACAATATCTTTATAATCTGGATTATTTGATTGTGGTTTTAGTGTAATTGACATTTGTATTCTACCTTCTTCTGTTACAATTTTTTTGCTCTCATAAACTTTTACTGTGTATCCGTTTCCAAAATCTGCATCTTGTTTATAATTATGATGAACCAAGACTATTTTTCCATCTCTTGAACCACCGGGATCTTTTTTAAACAAACACCAAGAATCATTTGGAATTTTTTTATTCATTGATTCCCCAACAACTTTACATACAAAATATTCCTCAGAGTATTTAAAAGGTTTGTTCAATTCAATCCATTCGAGGTCTGAACTCTTTTGTATTTCACTAAATCCACCTGCAGCAGCTTTTATATCATATAAAGGAATGGAGTTTTTATATGGGACAACATCGGAAAGTGGTAATACATTAAATGGAAGGATAGTTGCTTTTTTGATAACTTCTTTAATTGTCTCTTTTTCAATTTGTGCAACTTCTAACTTGGTAGTCAAATATTCATAAATAGCATCTTCAACAGGATGATTCATTGAAAACATAACTTTTACAACTGAAACTTCCTTACCACTATCATCGGGCATAGTTGTCTGCTTGAAACCATTTTCTAATGGAGTTACATCTCCCATAAAATAAAACTCGGTCCCTTCATCGTTGCTTTTCTTGATGAAAAGTGGTATTCTTAATCCGTTTTTATAATTAATTATTGATTGAACATCTGGGCTATTAAGTGATCTTTTTGACTTTGACATCCACTCAAATTCGGAGTTGTTTATAAAACCGTCTTCATATTTAGTAGTGCTTGAAATATTTTCTTCTTTATGATAGTTTACAAAAATTGGACAATTAGATTTATCTGTGCTAATAATATACCCTCCTACATTTTGTGCTAAAGGATTACTTTTCCAGTTCAAGATTCTAAAAACATCTTTTCTAGAATACTTTCGATATAATATAAAGCCGCCGAAGTATTTATTCTTTGCAAATAGTTTATTATATGTTTTTATTGAATATTCAAAATTGTCATCTAAATATTGATAGAATGTGGAGTTGTTTAATATTTTCAGAAAAGAATCTTCAAGGACAATTTCTTGACCTTCAACTTTTACAATATTAAAACCATAAATATCGTGCACAGAAACAATTTGTTTATTCTTATTTTCTGTTACGAATTTGAAGTTTAAATTATCTAAACAAGACTGAATTGTTTCATCTGAAATTAAATAACCATAATCATTTTCAATTTGAGACTTGAATCTATTTATATCTAACTTTTTGTGTAGAATAATAGCTTTTAGGATAATACTCTCCTCAACTCGCTTTGAATTATTAATTTCAGTTGAGAATAACTCTAAAAGTTTCTTTTCTTCTTTATTCAAACACTCTTTTAAGCTATCTTCTAAATCTGATACAAAATTGAAATATGACCTTGAGTAATTTACAAATAATTGAGGGTCTCTTAAACCAAAGTCCATAAAATCAACCATCATTGGTATTCTACCTAATCTAAACTTTAATAACTTATAATCATTTACCAAATCTCTTTTAGTCTGCATATTTGCCGCGTCGATAGCTTCAAATATTTTATCGCGTGTGATTTGGTCAAAATTTATTGTTGAAGTTCCAGGAATTAAATTACTTCCACTCGATACTAGTTTTCTCAAAGTGTCCTTGTTGTAAGACGTATCGCCATACAAAGCAATAGGAACTAAAAAGTTGTTTTTATAGTTCCCAATAAAATCTATCACAGTTAAGTAATCCTTATTCTCAATTTTTCTCAACCCTCGACCAAGTTGTTGCACAAATATGATTGCCGACTGAGTAGGTCTAAGCATTATAATCTGATTGATGCTCGGGATATCTATTCCTTCATTAAATATGTCAACAGTAAATATATAATCTAGCTCTTTTGCTTCAGATTCTAGTTTAGTTATAGCCTGTGCTCGTTCATTTTCATTATTTTCACCACAAAGGGAAATTGTTTTAAACCCTCTTTTATTAAACCCAATTGAGAGCGCCTTACTTTCCTCAACCTTCGAACAGAAAATTAATCCTCGAACTTTTCCATTATCAGATCCGTAAATTTTGGCTTTCTCAATAATTCTTTCAATTCTTTCTTCTGAGGACAACAAGTTGAAATCTGCGTTTTCTTCAAGTATTTGTCCGTTGACAGTAATGTCGGTAACGCCATAATAATGAAAGGGGCTGAGTATATTTTCTTCTAGGGCCCTATGCAATCGGATTTCGTATGCTATGTTATAATCAAATAATTTAAAAACATCAAAGCCATCAGTTCTTTCAGGTGTAGCAGTCATCCCTAATAAAAACTTCGGAGTAAAGTAGTTAAGTAATTTATTGTAAGATTCTGCACCTGCCCTGTGAGTTTCATCTACAACAATGTAATCAAACTGGTTTGGTGCGAATTGATTTAAATACCCTTCTTTGGAAATCGTTTGAATGGTTGAAAAGATAAAATCTGCTTCTAAGTCTTTTTGGTTACCTGAATATATACCCATCGATTTAGCACTTCCAAATATTGTTTTGTATGCTTTCATAGCCGCTACAGCAATATTTAACCTATGTACAACGAAGAGAAACTTTTTAGGATTAAACTTCTTTACATCAAATGCGGACAGATACGTTTTACCAGTTCCTGTTGCTGATATTAATAATGCTTTTGATTTCCCTAATATTCTCAGATTATGAATATTACTTAGCGCTTCTACTTGCATTGAATTTGGAATTATTTCTTTTTGACTAGAAACATTCAATTCCTTTTTTAAAAGCTTAGAGTAGTCAAGTTGTTTTTTATATAGAATTTCGTAGTTAGCAATGTAAGCCTCATCTACAAATATTGCCTTTTCGTATTCTGTCGTAAATTCTCTAATTGCATTGAAAATGATATGGCTAACAGGCGTTGCAGTTACTTTAAGATTCCACTCTATGTTAGTACAAAGGGCATTAGACGTTAAATTACTACTACCTATAATTAAGTCATAAACCTCATTTTTCTTGAATAAGTAACCTTTTGAGTGAAAAGCATTGTCAATGGCTATTTTAATTTCAAGATTCTTGAATTGCAATAATCTTTTTAGTGCTTCGGGTTGAGTGAAATTTAGATATTGAGAGACTAATATTTTGCCTTTAATCCCTCTTTTCTCTAAAGCAATAAGTGTTTCAATTAATGTGGCAACCCCGCTGGTTGTAACAAATGCCACTGAAAACCAAAATTCATCGCATCTATTAAGTTCTTTAACAATAGTTGATAGAATCTTTTTCCCTTCGTTTTTATCGTTTACTAAAAATTGAGGTAAGTATTCACTATATGATGGTAGTATGTGGTTTATAAACCCTGATTGTAAGCTTTGTTCTAGTTTTAAATTCATACTAATAGGTCATTAGTTTTTTCATAATAGGTATATCAGCGGCAGCCCAATCTAAATCTTCTAATTCACTTTTTTGAAGCCACTTGAAGTCTATATGTTCAGTTAAAGTAAGTTCTGTGCTTTTGCAGTTGCATATAAAACTATGCATTGTAAGTTCAAAGTCGGGATATTGATGAACAACAGTTAAAAACTCTTCCAGTGGTTCAATTTTCATATTTAATTCCTCATGTATTTCTCTTTTAATAGTATCCTCTTTTGCCTCACCAGATTCAATCTTACCACCAGGGAATTCAAACTTCTTTGAAATATAATCGAGTTTGCTAACACCTCTTTGTACACACAAAATCTTATTTTGGAAAATTATAATAGCCGCCACTACTTCTACCTTTTTCACAAATTATTGTTAATGGTAAGTTTCAAAAATATAGTAATGTTTTGAACTAATAACAATTAATGGATTTATTCAAAAATTAGAAATTATGTTTGCTTGTTTATTTTTTGAGTGGATTTTCTCAATTCCTCCTCCCAAATATCTCATCCAAATGATATTCTAGAAACTCTTTTTTAGGTAGATACCTTTCTGGCAGTACTATTTTCTTTTTGTCCAATCCTTCAAAGTGTTTTGAATAATAGGATTCCTTGTGTTTCTTCTTTAAATCGTTGGATAATATTATTTCAAAACTTGGGGTAATTCCTATCAATCCTTTATCAAAAGCTCTGTCATATAGCGCAGACAAACAGATGCCATTCTCTGGATTCAGCCTTTCATTTTCATTCTTAGACCATGGGACGATATGACTTGCTAAAAGAAGTTCGGGAATGTCAATTCCTGTTATGGCACATCTGTTTGAGTAATTGGAAACAACAATTTGCCTGAATACACTTTGATTAACCCTAGTTTTCACTTCTCTTATTTTTTCCTCGCCTCTAAAGTTTGTTAAGTCAGGCAGTATGTCTCGATACTTGGTTTCAATGGTTATATGTTCCCTTTCGGCAAGTATTCGCTCACTCTCAAATATTAATGCTTCTTTATTTTGAATAAACTCATCCCATATCGGCTGACATTGTTTTGCTCCTCCTGCCATTCCTTTTACACCTCTTTCTTGATGGTAAGGGTCAATAGCTGCAAAGTTCACCAGTCTTAATGCGATTGAGTTTGATGTTCTACCTATTGTATTTGCTAGATGTATTATATCAGGATTACGGCTATGCATCTTTCCAAAAGGAATCTTTAGGTAAAGATTGAATGCGAGTATCAGTTCTTCTTTAGACCATAAATTCTTAC
Organism: Chitinophagaceae bacterium; assembly: GCA_947452925.1. GTDB lineage: Bacteria > Bacteroidota > Bacteroidia > Chitinophagales > Chitinophagaceae > Parasediminibacterium. The sequence continues at coordinate 8,305 of CANGFK010000094.1, forward strand.
TAGCCATAGCTTTTAGATAAGGGTTAAAAGTAAAAGAATTGTAGAATTATCCTAATTAAAATATCTCATCGCTTCTTTTCCTATCCATTTTTATGGGAACGCCATTGTTCGAAACTATTTCAGTGTGTCTTATAAACCTGCATACTTTAGGACACAGTAGCGGGTGGTGGGTAAGTAATTGATGAGACAGGATTTACAATATTTCTCAAAATTATTTTTTATTATTTTCCTGAAGCTGCCTTCTGGCAGATTCTAGAGTGGTGAAGGGGGTTCTAAAGTGGTGTTTCCGGACAGTGTTTTGCAAAAGCGAAATTGGTATGACTAGAATCATAAGTTGGTTTGGAAATGAATCGTCTACTCTTGCATCAGATAAGCGGAAAAGAAAAAGCCCCGCTCTTCACGGTAAGTTCTATAGTTTATGGTTGTACATTGTAAAATTGAATGTACGCCAACAAGTTTGCTGACTACTTATTAGGTTGAAAATTAATTAACATTTAAAACTTAATATTATGTCTCAGCGGATTATCATGCCAACACATCTCACACCAGCAACTGTTACTGCAATCAAAGCGGCTATTGCTGCCGTCAATGCCCTTGTGCTCCCCATTATCATTGAGCTATCAGAAACCCAAAAGAAAGGGCTGCTTCCAGTAGGATCCAACCGAGCCGCAGAGTTGAACGCGATAGAGGATGGTTTGATGGAGCCATTTCCTGTAACAATCCCTGCTTCTTTCACATTGGCCGATTATCTTGCCCTCAAGCAAGAACTAGCAGATAGTAATACGTTGTATGGACTTACCACTACCTTGGCAAATTTGTTTAGTGTTCATGGAGAAATAGTCGGCAACAATATGATGTTTATGGGAATGGGCGTAATGGATAGTGCACGGACAATGCTCAAAACAGTTCCGGCAATTAAAACTGCGTATACATTAATTAAAACCGATCATTTAACGCCTAGCCCTTCAGCAGGCCTCACCACCTATTCTATTGCACCTTCGGCTATTGTGGCGGTGACTGGTTTGAGAAAAGGAAAAAAGATTATTAATAATGGAACAACCATATTAACCGTTCTCGCCAAAAGCCACAATGCCACAGAAACACTCACCATCAATCCCGGTGATAGCGTAGATACGCCACTAGGATGGGTAAATGTTACGGTCACCAACCTTAGTGCTACCACAACAGGAAGTTTTCAAGTGTATAAATAGCATTTAGATAGTAATTATTAGTCATTAATAGTAAGCTCCTCTTGCAAAAGAGAGGCTTTTTTTATGCTTTTAGGTGTCGTGTACTTCACACCTCGATGTCATGTACCTCACACCTCGATGTGTCATCTCCTGAAATAGCTTGTCAGTAAAAGGACAAAAAAGGGAGAAGATGGAATCAGAAAAAATTGGTAATGTGTACACAGTTAATGTGTCTGAAAGTTTTGAATCTGATGGCAAATTAGGGGTTTATGAGCCTAGTTTCCG
>CANGFK010000095.1 GCA_947452925.1 Chitinophagaceae bacterium
AATCAGTTTAGTCTGATTGGGACTTTTTTTTGCCCATATCAAAACTATGAAACCCGCCTAAATTGCTATATAGCATCCCCCCTCCTTTCTTTTACAGTATGTTTATTTGGCTATCGTGTAATGTCTTTTGGCAATCGGGGAGTATATTTCGCCTTTGGGTGATGTCACTACTACTACCGGAGGCATATGTAGCCAATCGGGAGGTCTGTTTCACAGGCGGGAGACCTGAGCGCTGCTTCGGATAACCTATTTTGTCTTTCGGGGAATGTCACTACCACTTCTGGAGGTCTATTTAACTAATCGGGAGGCGTCGTACTGCATCGGGAAATATATTTAGGCAACCGGAAGGTATGTTTGTAATATACCAGTGTATCAATTTTGGTACGCTCTATTCCGGTAAAAGGAAGAAATGGAGTATGCGGTTGCTATTGAGTGGAAATTGAAGTTAGAAACTGGGTTGACTAGTAGACAAGCCTACGGAAGTCTTCCGGGCTAATGAAACAAGGTGGGTTATAAATTAGTTTCAAACATTCTTTTACTGACTGGTTTGAAGGTTTTATTCATTAATTCAGCAAATTGTATCTTCTAAATACATATTTTTGATTATTAGTTGATTCCTTTAATATTCACCCAAATGCACTTTTTTGCCAACACTCTATTCTCTTTGAAATTTATCATTAGCATCACTATTGCACTTTTTTTTACAACCACAATCAGCGCACAGATTCTAACCTCAACTAAAGCCCCTTTTACTGATACATCTATTATTAAGGAACAAGTTTATATTGGCTATGGTAATCAACGTAAGAAAGAAATTAGCGGAGCTGTTTCATACGTAGATGCCAATATGATTGCACAAAGGAATGCAACAGGATTATTGGATGCTATACAAGGTCAGGTTACGGGTGTACAGATAGCGCAAGAATCTGGGAGACCTGGTGCTAACAGCTCTATTACTGCAAGAGGAGTAGGTACTTTTCTAAATTTGTTTATGCCTATCTATGTTGTTGATGGGGCTATAAATGTATATCCAGATGGAATTAATCCTTCCGATATTGAATCTGTTCAGATAATGAAAGACGCTGCTGCAGCTGGTATTTATGGACCAGAATCAACTAATGGTGTTATCATTATCACTACTAAAAGGGGGAATAGGGGTAGGGCTCGTTTTAATTGTAATGTATTGACAAGCATTGGCAAAATGAGTATGAAGTTGCCAGAAGCATCTGTGGATGATTATAAACTGTACCAATTAAAATTGAATGGAATTGGAATTACTGATACATTGAATACTTATTTTACTGATAACGATTATCAGCGTCTTATCAGCCAGACTGCTGTCCGAAACCAGGTGGATTTAAGTGTTGCGGGCGGAAGTAAGAAACTAACTTATTATGGCGGTTTTAGTTATCTGGCAGACAAAGGAGTTATCCTAAACTCATGGTCTAATATTGGAAGGGCAAGATTCAATTTTGATTATAATCCAACGGATAGACTCTCATTTGGGGTAAGATTGCAAGGTGCTTCCCGTAAAGAAAATAGGATTGAAGAGGCCAATATTATTCCGCTTTTATTAACGCGTTCTCCAATGTTACCCCTTTACAAACCTGATGGCTCTTTTACTAGTCTAATTGCAGGTAGTGCAAATCCTATGGCAATGGTATCTTTAGAAAAGCATAACTATACCATTAATGATGAAAGTATCTACGGGTTTGCCTCTTGTAAATTTGCTTCTTATCTTAAACTTACTATTGATGGGCATCTAACTAATAATCATATTGAAAATTTAAATTTTACTCCTTCAAGTATTTTATATTATTCATTTGAAGATGTCACAAGAAAGATACTAACTAAAAGCAAATACTCTGCTATACAAGCTTATTTGGATTTCGATAAAACGATTTCAAATAAGCACAGGATTTATGCATTGCTTGGATTGAATAAAGGAAAAGAAACACAGTCTAGCCAAAATACTGCCTATCAATACGGATGCCCTTATTCTTCAACTTATGATAGTTGGTATAAATTGGAATCTGATTTTGCACGGGTTGGCTATTCATATTCAGAAAAGTATTTTATAAATGCATCTGTCAGCAGAGAAGGAAATATCCTATCTAATCCTAAATGGTATTATTTTGAAACAGTATCGGCTGGATGGCGGTTTAGTGAGGAGCAGTTTATGGATTGGCCTAAAAAGGTACTTACAGATGGGAAGCTTAGGCTAAGTTATGGGACAACCAATAAAAGCAAAACAGAACCAACTAGTTCAAGTCCCTTCATTATATATAATTCTACTACTTTTGAACAACGTAATCAATTGAATGCAGGGATTGATTTGTCTCTTTTTAGAGGTAAAGTAAAGTTAAGTATTGATGCATATTCAAAAACCACTAAAAATGCTTTGATTGAAGTTCCTATTCCAATATCCTACAATCAAAGCGCCACTGTTATAACCAATAAAGGCACAATAACAAATACCGGAATTGAACTTTCAGTTGAAGCAATGCCAATAAAAAATATTTACTTTTCTTGGGATGTCTTCTTAAATATGTCCTTAAATAAAAATAAGGTATCAGATTTTTGGGATAGGGTAATTGGGTCTAATGGAAATATACAATTATGGGAATTAGGTAATGGAGGTTCTGTAGGTGATTTATCTGTTTATAAAGCATTGGGTGTATATCAATATGATGCTTCAAATGCCTATTCATCCGATTGGCAATTGCTCACTGCCACCGTAAATAATAACAATGTTACCTATTCACTCAATGGTCAACCTTATACTGGGACAATTAAAAAAATGACTTCTTACGGCATTCCTCTTAAGGGCGGTGATATAATTTGGGATAATATGAATAGTGTTTCTGGACAAAGAGATAGTTCGATTGATTATAATGATAGGGCAAAAATGGGTAATGCCATACCCAAATGTACTGGTGGACTTACGAACATATTTAGTTACAAGCAGTTTTCACTTTCATTCAACTTTTACTTTAGCCTGGGAAACAAAATATATAATGGAGAATTTTATAATGCCAATATGCTGAATAATTCTTCCACTACTCCCACTGTTGCCTTTATAAACGGCGCATGGACTAAACAAGGAGATATAACAATATATCCTAGACTAAAACAAAATAGTGGTAATGGGAATACGACAAATCTTAGTAGCCTTTATGTTGAAGATGCTTCTTTTGTGAGGCTGCGTAACATTCGTTTTACTTACCATCTGCCTCACCCAAAAAGTATTTCTAAGTCTAGTGAGCTTTCCGTTTATCTCTTTGCAAATAACATAGCTACCTGGACTAAATATTTGGGATACGATCCGGAAATGTCTATTACAAATGGTACAACAGCGGGTTATGATGCGGGCAGATATCCAAGAAAAAAAGAGATTGGTATGGGAGTAAATATCGAATTTTAAGAGGGTACTTTAACTCCTAATTTTGCAACTATTTGTATTAAATAGCCTAGTTTTAATTTGAAATCACTTGATTAAAACCAACGACGTACTTTTTTAAGTAATTTATGTAATTCTCAGTTTAGATGCTAAGTAATAAGAGTGTGATTGAATACACTCAACACTGAAAACCAATTAATGTCAATTATTTTAGGGATACTTGCAATTAATTTTCTTCAACTAATTTCTTACATTTATCTTGAAAGTTGCTTGTTAACACGTGAAATAATTGCAAGTTGAGCAAAGAAGGTAATTAGTTAACTAATTGACTGATTTTAGTATGGGTTATAGAAACTTAATATCCTCAAAATACATCCTTATTTGCTTTCATTTCAAGTTGATGATTTAGTCATAGCTATCTAGATTCGGATTTGTCAATTATTTTTTTTTTAGTATAAGAAGCTGTTTGAGTTAATTATTTGATATTCCTTATGCGGTTTAATATTAACCGTAACTGCGTTAAATTTTTCACCTTAGGCGTTGGACTATGGTTGCAAAATTTGTCTTGTTCCAATTAAATAAACACTCATACGTAATTCTTAACAATTAACTCGAACAGCTTCTAAAAATGATTTAATAATTTAAAATATTAATCATTTTGTCTAAAATGTTTAATTAATATACTATTAAAGTTGATTTATTATTAAACTTTTATCCCTAGTTCAAGGGGTTGTGCAGGGGGAGCATTGGGTGCATTTTTGTATCGTTAAAACAAAGAAATAATAAACAACAAAAAGAAAGCAACAATGGCAAATTTTTCTACCGTATCCCACACAAAAAAAGTGTATACTTCATACAGCAGCAACACAATAGTTGGTGCTAGTAAGCTATCAACTGTTATAGGTAAAAGTAAGATGCTATTTGCACTAGCTATTTCATTGATAGTTTTGAATGCTAATGCAACCACAAATTTTAAAAGCGTAACTAGAAACGAAGTAAAAAGGGCAACTACTCCCTCTGCACCTACAACCTACACCACCTCAAATATTACTTCAACAACATTGACAATTGATTGGGTTGCTCCTGCAACTGCTCCAACAGGTTATATGGTTTTAAGAACAATTGGGTCCACTTATCCAAATACTGTACCTTCAAATGGTAGATTGTATTCCCAAGGGAACACTATTGGAAATGCAACAGTTATTTATGTAGAAGGTACTTCACTAGTAGAATTAAGTTCATTAACTGCCGGTACTCAATACAGTTTTGCTATCTATAGCTACAATGGAGAGGCTTCCTCTACAGTATATTCAACAAGTGCTTTGCAGGTTCAGGTTTGTACTTTTGCAGCCAATGGCTTTGCTGCGCAGCCTACTAATTTTACAGTGGTTACTAACAATACTTCAGGCACGCTTGCAGCAAGCTGGACCATTCCATCACTTACTAACTATGGCAGCAATGCAGGATACTTGGTAATATATGCTCCAGCTGGAACTACAGCAAGCCTTATCTCTGTAAACGGCAACAGCCCATCTGTTGGTACAGGGTGTTCTTACGTGAACATAACTAATGCATATAATAACTACACAACTATTACTGGTCTATCTTCTTGTATCAATTACAATTTTTTATTAGTGCCCTATACTTGGGATGGTAGTAATGCTGCAACTTATCGTTATAATACTAGCAATGCACCAACAGCCAACCAAACAACGTATAGCCTACCTGTGCTTGGTTCACTAACTAGTTCAGTAACCTCTTCTACTGCTGCAACTCTGGGTGCAACCATCAGTTTGTGTGGTAGTACAATAACTGCAAGGGGTATTGAATGGAGCACTACCTCTGGAAACGAAAGTTTCTATAATCCTAATACAAGCACAAACGGATCTGCTGCAAACGGCGCAACAACTGCTGGTGTTTATACTGTATCATTTACTGGCCTAACTCCTCAAACACGCATTTACTTCAAGGGATACTCAAACGGTGCTGGTCAAAGCTATTCTTCAGAAAGTAGCTTTTATACTTTCTCTAATCCTGCAACTGCTCAGCCATCTAGTTTCACTACATCAGTTGGTTCAACACAAATCATAGCAAACTGGACTTCTGCTTCTTTCCCAGCTTCTGGTGCTACAAAAGCAGGTTATCTGGTTATTTATGCTCCTTCTGGTACAACTCCTGCATTGTCTTCAGCTAACGGTAATGCCCCAGTTGCTGGCGCAGGTACATTAATCAATATTACTTCAACTACATTGCCAACTACTCCTGCATTGACGACAACAATTTCTGGTTTGACTTCTGGAACAACTTACAACTTGTTGTTGATACCTTATACTTGGGATGGCGTTAACGCTGCAACATACAACTACCTTACTGCAAGTGCAAAGACTACTACAGGAACACCAACTGCAGCGATTACTCCTACTGTCACAGTAACTCCAGTTGGTACATACACTTACACTGGTTCAGCAAATGGACCTGTTGCTGCAACAAATACTGGTACAGGTACTTCTTATACATTCAGCTATGTTGGAACTGGTAGTACTACATACGGACCAAGTGCCACTGCTCCTACAAATGCTGGTACATACACAGTTACTGTAATTGTTGATGGGAATGGAAACTATGCAAGAGGAGTTTCTTCTGCAACGGCTTTTACTATTAATCAAGCTTCATTAACTGTTACTGCCACTGCGCAAAGCAAAACTTATGGTACTACCCTTGCATTAGGTACTTCTGCATTTACAACAAGTGGTTTGAGGGGTACAGATGCTATCAGTGCTGTAACCTTAACTAGTTCTGCAAGTGTTAACACTGCCATTGTTGGTGTTTATTCATTAGTTCCTAGTGCTGCTGTATTTTCTGCTGGTTTGAGTAGCAACTACACCATTAGCTATTCTAACGGTACATTAACTGTAAATGCAGGAACTGCTGGTACTTGGATAGGTATTAACAGCTATGATTTCAACACCATCTCTAATTGGCAAAGTTATTCATTGCCTACTAGTGCCACTAATGTAACTATCCCTGCTGGAACGCCCAATGATCCTGTTCTTTCAGTAAATGCAACTATCAACAATCTTACTATTGCAACTGGTGCAACGTTAAGTTTGAATGGCAAAACACTTACCATCAACGGTGCTGTATCAGGTACTGGTACTATCAAAAGTACAGCTTCATCAAGCTTAACATTAGGCGGAGCTGCTGGTACAATCAACTTTACTTCAGGTAGTACTACAATACAGAATCTAACTTTAAACAGCGGAGCAACCGCTACATTAGGAACTCAACTGAATATTGTTGCAGGCACTACTCCTGGTTCTGTTACCATTGCAAGTGGTGCAGTTCTAACTACTGGTGGTAACCTGGTTATCAAATCGGATATCAATGGTACTGCAAGTATTGCACAGTCTGCTGGTAGCATCTCTGGTAATGTAACCGTAGAAAGATACATCACCGCTAAAACTTCTCGTAAGTACAGCTATATTGGTAGCCCAGTAACTGCAAGCATCCGCAATAGCTGGCAACAACAAATCTATGTTACTGGTGCAGGTAATGGTGGTAAACCATGTGGTACAACAACTGGTGATGGTGGAAGTACAGACAAGTATAATAGCAATGGTTTTGATGCTACTCAAATCAATGCACCAAGCTTCTTCAGGTATAATGCTGCATTGGTAAACGGTAGCCGCTATGTAAGTATTACAAACACAGAATCTACTAATCTTACGCCTGGTACTGGTTACATTGTTAACGTTCGTGGAGATAGAAACAGTGCAACAATTTCTTGTGCTGATCAGTTGGGGTCAAACTTTCCAACTGCACCAGAAGCTGTTACTTTAAGCGCAACTGGTGTTGTTACAACTGGTGACTTAACTGTTGCTATAAATAATCCCTCAGTATACGCTTATACTCTTTTGGCTAATCCTTATGCTAGTACAATAAGCTTCTCTGCTTTCAAGGCTAGCAACAGTAATATCAACAATACAATGTGGTCATACAGCCCATTCGGGAATGGCAACTACACTACTTATTCTAACGGAGTTATTGTAAATGGTGCTACCAGCTATGATAATACCAACGGAAACTATATCGCTAGCGGACAAGCTTTCTTTGTTCAAGCAAATGCAGCTGGTAGTGTTACCTTTCACGAGAGCCACAAAATAAACGGTGCGGTTCCAAATGCAAGGTATTTCGGTTCTTCTCTGAATAAGATCATCAGAATAGCAATGAAAGATGAAAAAGACAGTGCTTTATTGGATGAGATAGTTGTTCGTTACAATAGCAATGGTACTGCTACCTACAATCAAAGCTGGGATGCTTCTTCACTAAGCAGCGGTAGTCAAGCTCTTGCTTCATTGAAAGGAACAAAGCGTTTGGCGATAGCTACCCACTTAGATGCAACAGCCAACGATACTACAAAATTGTATGTAAAGAGTGCTACAGTTGGTGCTTTCAAATTGTCTTTCAGTGATTTTAAAGATATGGATATTACTAAATCAATCACTTTAGTAGATAAGTTCTTAGGTGCAAAGCAAGATATCAGAGCAAACCAAGTGTATGCCTTCAATGTAACAAATGATACTGCTAGCATAGGGTATAACCGTTTTGAAATGATTGTAAGTAATACAACTGCAAGTGCATTGCCAGTAAACTTCACTAAAATCTCAGCTACTAAAACTGGTGCTGCTGTAACAGTAAAATGGAACACAGCTAATGAAGCAAACATTGCAAAATATGAAGTAGAAAGAAGTTCAAACGGTGTTGCTTTCGCTACTGTAAATACAGAGAATGCTTTAGCTGCCAGCAGCTATTCTGTTGAAGATGCAAACATTCCATCAAATGTTGCTAGTTTGTATTACCGCATCAAGGCAATAGGTACTGATGGAACAATCATCTACAGTGCTATTGCTTCAGTTGCAACTCACAACTCACAATTCGCTACTATCTCTATCTATCCTAATCCAGTGAAGAGAGACCTTAATATTACTTTGAGCAATGCTGCAACTGGAACTTACGCAGTTCGTATTGTTACAATTGCAGGTAATCAAGTTTATGGTAAGGCTGGTGCTTCTTTGATAGGTGGTAAGCTTACTATGGATGCTAGCAACTTCGCAGCAGGTGTATATGTACTAGAATTGACAGATGCAAAAGGTAACAAGCAACAAGAGAAGTTTATAAAAGAATAAGCTTTAGTGATTAACGATTAACGTTTAATGATTAGAGAATAGAAAGAGCCTGTTTGGAAGTGATTACTTCTGAACAGGCTCTTTTCTTTTTGATAGTTGGGATACTATTAAAAGATTATAGCGAAGTCACAGGTGAGATACAAGCAGTAGAAGTAAAGTTGATGCGTACTAGCAAGAGTTTCTATTTGTAGAGACGGATTATAATCCGTCTTAGGCGGCACGCCTTCTTATTCCTGATTAGAAACTAGGTTTACACACCCATAAGTAATCTTTCAGAGGAATATACGAGTGATAAAAAATCGTAGCGAAGCCACACGCGAAACGCGTGCGGTAGCAGCGATGATGTTAGCGAATTTGACGCGGACTAGCTGGGAAGGCGTAGAGATGCGACCGTTTCTTTTTTATGGTTTATCCCTACCTACAAATCTTTCTTTCCCCAACAAAAAATTGATAGCTCTTTTGATATTCTTTTCCAGAATTTCTTCTGTTTTTAAGCGTGATAAATATCTTACTATCTCTAATTTTCTAGATGCAGTCAAATTGTCAAAAACAGCCTTTGCACCTTCGTTTTCAGATAATGCTTTTACAAAACTTTCAGGAGGGGCTATGGCTCTACTTTCAGTGTCAAAAGAAACAGTAATTTCCACTGTTTCACCAATTCGTTTGGGCGAATTTTTTAGTATCGTTGTATTGATATAAAGTCGCCACTCACCGCCATACTTTACCAATGTTTGTTTATAAGGCTTGGTATTGATTGTACCATTTATAGGAATGTGTCCTTTGTCTTTACCAGCCTGTTTAAAAATTTGTTGAAGTATTTCAGCAGGTACAAAAACAAATGGATTAACTCCGATAATCTCTATTTCAGCCTTAGATTTATACATTGTTTATTTTAAATCTATTCAACGTTTTCTCACAGCCAAGGTTCGTATCTCACGAACATTCTATTGTTTCTTTAATTGTTTTTCGAGGACAAGTACCAAGGCGTAGGGGCTAGCTGAGATATAAATAAGATTGAGGTGGACTCTTTCTCAAGTCTTTCTTCAAGCAAAGGGCTTCTTTGTAAAGAAGCGTATTTTTTATCTTGATGGCATGCGCAAGTTCTCTTTGAGCGAAGTATTCAAAGAAAAA